>JABXHQ010000094.1 GCA_013373545.1 Gammaproteobacteria bacterium | reverse complement strand
GCAGCGATAAGTCCGATGGTAAGTGTCAACGTTAGCGTCAAGGTTCGATAGCCGTTCAGTTTGTTATGGCTGATCAATAATGTGCACTTACTCATGGTTATCACTCCTCAACGGTTAAAAAATAGATGGGTTCATTGTAGGGCGAAAACTTATCCTGTCAACAGAAAAGTTAAAATAAATCGTTGTGTATCAATGGGTTACGTGTTTTTCGGGGCGTGCGAAAGCCGCACGGCAAAAGCGTGATAAATTCAGTTTCAGTTCGGGTCGGCCACTACTCATGTGGTACTTATTGCAACCTGTTTTGAATCAAATGTTTGTCCTTACCTTGGTTAAAAAGGGTTATCAAAAAAATATTTAAGCATAAAAAAACCCGGTTCCGTTATCGGCTACCGGGTTTAGGCGCTGTGAAGCTAAGTAACTAATTCCGGAAGCCGATGCTTCCAGAGAAGCAATCGCTAGGTGTTTAAGGTACGGGTTTCTGTCAAGTTAAACGGTTTTACTGTGCCGAGTTTTAAACTCAAATAGATCACGTTATCTGCAAGCGCCAATAAACTTACATGGTTTATTGATTTCGTTAGATAATTGCACGCGCGATCGCTGGCTATGCAAAAGCTTGCTCGCTGCTGTGCTATTAGATCTAACCAATATTGCATATTGAAGTCGCTCTTATCGTAAAAGTTTTAACTAGGTTACAGTAATCGTTTGTCACATGTTGACGACATTTTGATTATGCGCAACTGACAACGGTTAAGTTATAGTAACGTGTTTTCCGTGCCGAATAAACCATTGAGCGTGGTTGACTTAGTGCTCGGTTGCATGTGCTGGCATTGAGTCAGAATTCATTAAGGCGGCAAAACTCAGTAATATTTCAGTCGATTGAATGACTCATCGGCGTGGATAAAATAATTAGTACAGGGAGCAGCCAATGACAAAGGCAAGTAAGTCTAGGTCTATTTTACATCATCCGCTGAGTTACTTAACTCTTTATATAGCTTTGATTGCAATCACCTTAGCCGCAATTCGACTTATACCGGTATTCGCGGGCGTGTTTCATTATTTAATTGTCGGCGTGATCGTCTCGTGTGTGACCTTATGGCTCACGCGCACCTGGCTTAAACATGAGCAGCGCAATTTGGCGGCTATGGGGCTGCTTTGGCGACAGTCGATTGGTCAACATGCTGTCATTGGTTTATTGCTTGGCTGTGTAACAATGTTAGTTATTTTTGCGAGCTTACTGCTCAGTGGCAGTCTTGAGGTGCAATCACTACCAACCGCGGTAACGTCATTTTTAATTCACTCGGTTCCAATTTTGTTGGTTTTGGCGTTGATGGAAGAGCTTATCTTTCGCGGCTACCTTATGTTTCGGCTGCGTGAATTATTCGGCACTCGAGTTGCGGTGTACGTTACCGCTTTAGTATTTGGTCTATACCATGGTTGGTCGCTGCAATCACTATTAGGGCCTGCCATTTGGGGATTGGTGTTCGCTTTATTAGCATTAAAGTCACGTGGCTTGGCGATGCCGATTATGTTTCACTTTGCTTTAAATTGGCTGCAAGCACTATTTAATATGAAGGTTAAGTATACCTCTGGTTTGTTTGAGTTTACGTTACCTGCCACGGAACCTTTGTTTAAAGCCGACAGTATTGGTCTGATGATGCAAGGGATTGTACTGCTATTTACGGTTATTGCCATCGAGCGTTTTTGCCAGCAAGAGCGCTTGCACCAACAGCAGACAGCTACCACTGCCATCGGTTAACCATTGCTCGGGCTAATAATGGTGTAGCTTAGTCGTAACTAAGCATGCACCTAGGCATTGTTGTTGCTGCGCATGATTGGTTGAAAAAATAGTGCTTATCTAAATTTGTTATAAATAAAATAAGTAGTAAAAACATAGTGATACTATGTAAAGATAAGTTTACAGCTATACCTGTTGATCCAGATCAATATCACCCGTTTCCGCTCGATTAATCTCAAGGTCATTGACACGTTTATCGCCGCTATTCATCGCTGCAGTGATTGCTTTGGTGTTTGCTAGGCATTGAGCAATAAGGAAACGCAACATGACCACTAATTATTTGGGCCTTCGTGGCATTGAATTTACTGAATTTGCCAGCCCTAATTCGGCTTTTATGGATCAAGTATTTGATGCTTTTGGTTTTTCCAAACTCAAACGTTTTAAAAACAAAGATATTTTGTATTACAACCAAAATGATATTCACTTTTTGTTAAATCGTGAGCGGCAAGGCTTTTCGGCCGACTTTGCCAACTATCATGGTCCGGCTATTACTTCGATGGGGTGGCGCGTAGATAATGCTGAGCAAGCACTCGCTATTGCCGTAGAGCGCGGTGCAACAAAAGCGACCAATACCGACCTCCCTTATCCCGCGATTTATGGAATCGGTGACAGTTTAATTTATTTTATTGATAAGTTCGGTGACAAGGGCAGTATTTATCAAGACGATTTTGTCGCCGTTGCTGAACCAAGGATTGCCGAGAACAAAGGCTTTCTAAGAATTGATCATCTGACCAACAACGTACAAAAGGGCACCATGACTCAGTGGGCCGATTTTTATAAAAATATTTTCGGCTTTAGTGAAGTACGTTACTTTGATATTAAAGGTAAAGAAACCGCATTGTTGTCTTATGCTCTGCGCTCGCCCGATGGCAGCTTTTGTATTCCGATCAATGAAGGCAAAGGCGATGATCGGAATCAAATTGATGAGTACTTGCGCGAGTATAATGGGCCAGGTGTCCAACATATCGCGTTTGAAACCGCGGATATTCTTGCAAGTTTAGATAAGCTTGATAAAAGCGTCATTGATACTCTTGATATTCATGATGACTATTACGAAAGTATTTTCGACCGTGTGCCGAATGTTACCGAAGATCACCAACGCATTAAAGATCACCAAGTTTTAGTTGATGGTGATGATAAATCGTATTTATTGCAGATCTTTACCAAGAATTTATTTGGCCCGATTTTTATTGAGATTATACAGCGGCAAAATAATCAAGGCTTTGGTGAAGGTAACTTTCAGGCATTGTTTGAGTCAATTGAACGTGACCAGAAAAAGCGGGGTGTGCTGTAATGAATATTCAGCAGATCCATCACGTCGCCTATCGCTGCCGTGACGCCAAAGAGACTGTCGAGTTTTACACGCAAGTGTTAAATATGAACTTTATTTTGGCTATTGCTGAAGATCGAGTGCCCAGTACCAAGGCTCCGGATCCTTACATGCATATTTTTTTAGATGCAGGTAAGGGTAATATTTTAGCGTTCTTTGAGCTGCCGAACTCACCGGCGATGGATCGCGATCGTAATACGCCGGAGTGGGTGCAGCATATTGCTTTGCAAGTTGAAGATGTTGCGGCTCTGAAGTCTGCAAAACGCGAACTTGAAGCCAAAGGGATTGAAGTTATTGGGCCGACTAATCATGAAATTATCCAGTCGATTTACTTCTTTGATCCAAATGGTCATCGTTTAGAACTAACTACCGTTACCGCGACGGAGCAAATGATGTCGCGATTGGATCAAGTTAAGTGGGACATGCTTGAAGAATGGTCGCAAACTAAACGAGCACCGAAGCAAGCCGCGTGGTTGCATCAGCAAGAGTTTACCGCTGAAGAGGAGGCATTGGTATGACACAGTATACCGCTAAAGCAACCGACGGCGCCGGCTGGGTTCGCTACGACGATATAGAAGATGACACTTGGGCATTTTTATATGCACGGCAAATGGAACTGATCAAAGGCCGAGCGTGTCAGGAATATGAACAAGGTCTGCGTGTGCTCGGACTCAATGATAAGCAAGTACCACAATTACCGGATGTAAATCGAGCATTGATGAATGCTACTGGCTGGCAAGTGGAAGCGGTACCAGCGCTGATTCCATTTCAACAGTTCTTTGAACTATTAGCTGAGCGTAAGTTTCCCGCCGCCACTTTTATTCGTACACCACTTGAGATCGATTACCTGCAGGAACCCGATATTTTTCATGAATTATTTGGTCACTGTCCTTTACTCACGGATCCGGTGTTCGCCGACTTTGTTCATAACTATGGCAAACTCGGAGTAGCTGCCAGTCCGGTTCAACGGCGCTATCTGGCGCGAATATTTTGGTTTACGGTTGAATTTGGACTCATCAAAGAAAATAACCAGACGCGTATTTATGGTGCCGGTATTTTAAGTTCGCCATCGGAAACTCGTTATGCATTAGAGGATGAGCGAGCAAGTCGAGTTGAGTTTAATCTAGCGCGAGCGTTGCGCACGCCTTATCGAATTGATATTTTACAGCCACAGTATTTCGTAATAGATTCGTTCAATGAGCTATTTGATATTATGAATGAATCGATTATGGATAAAATTGATGAAGCGATTGCTCTCGGTGATTATGCGCCACTGTTTCAAGCCAAAAAGCCGCCGCAACAAGAGGTTGAGTTGAGTCCCGAGAAATTGATAACAAGTCCTACTTTCGAGCGTCACGATTGTTAGCGAGGCAAATGCCTGAGAGTTCTTGGTAAGCGCCGAGCCATTCAACTCTGAGCGCTTAATCGATACGCTCGATGGCACTAAACACATTCATGCTGCGGTATTTGCGGCAAATCATTTGCGCATAGTTACGCGAATAATACTCGCCAACTCGATAGCATTCACCGCCTTTATCGGTTAGCTTTTCACAATTGTTCAGCATGCTCTCCAACATATCATGCTGATCTCGATTTTGTGGCGCTACCAGTACTTCATAGCGCGGCAAATTCTCATCGCCATTAAGAAAGTCTTCGAACACCTGGGTTATTTCATCAAGAATAAAACGCTCTTCGTCGCTGACTTGATTATCCGCATGGACAATGGTTTCGAGTAGCGCTTTAACCTCTGCGGCTTGTTCAATAGGGGGCGCGTACTCTAAGTAGTCAACCACCGCATCTCTGAGTTCAATAAAGCTTAGCTCCTGGCCGTTACTTTTGATTGAATCGAGATCAATTTCCAAACTCCATAACTTATGAAATGACTCTAACAATGCACGTTCGCTTGCATCAATGCGACCATCAATCATTGCCAGTTGAATAAAAATTTTGCTAATTCTCTCTGCATGCTTTGGCTTGGTTAAGGCTTTTATTAAATCCGCGGCCTCATGATTTTCTTTCTTAATTGCCCGCAAAAATCGCTGCCATATTCCGCTAGATTCTTTCTTCTGCTTGGTCCAAAAGCCAATACCTACTAATAAGAAAAATATGCCAACAAGCAAGCCAACGCCGGTTTGCAATGCGCTGGCAAAATCTTGATCGATAATCAGATATTTAATAAAGAACGGTAATGCAGAAATGAGACCGAGCAATGAGGCGTACACCGAAATACTTTCGGCAACATTAGTATCGTGTTTGCGTGACCAAATTTTATTGACAGTTAAATAAGACTTGATAAAACCAATAAAGACAGAGGCGTAAGCAAACCAACCCACTAATATAATAAGCATGTCCATAATTTGACCCTATTTCTTATCGATTATGCAATGGATGAAGTAATATGATTTTTTATTCTAGTTGCATATTAGCGTAAGCCCAGCAGAAGATAAACTCAAGCTTGCGTTAGCTAAAGCTTTCGTCTAGATTCGAATAACAGTTTGATTGGCGTTCAAGGAATTAAATGCTGCGCATTATCTTAATGGGTGTGTTCTTAGTTATAAAAAGCCCTCTTCTGGGCGCTGCATCTGCACTAGAGCAGTCACTTGAGCGGCCGATTTCTTTAAACTTCCAAACCATCCGACTCATAGATCTCGCTGAGTTGTTGCAAGATGAAATGCCTGAGTTATCCATACGTTTATTGGATAACTATGCGGCGTCGCTTGAAATGGAGCAGGTAGATATTTCAAACCAACCTACTGGTGTGGCATTAGCTCAGATTGCTAGGCGCTATCAGTTAGCTTTTATGTACAATGACTATGAAATTTTCTTATGGCAGAAAGGAATGCCATTCCCGCTTGCCACTATTGACGTTAGCAGCGATGAGTTATGGCTTCAAAGTGATGGTGCAAAAAAGTTTCTTACTGCTCAAGATGCTAGGTTTATTGCACAGCAAGCGACAATCGATAAAGCGCTACTTGAACGATTAGGACAACCCTACCAATTTAATCAATCGGTTTTACTTTGGCCCGCGCTTAATCGCTATCGAAAGCAACGCTTACAGAATAATGAGTTCTATCTCTTTAGTGGCTATGCCGTAATAGTAAAGCCGGTGAGAGATGTTACGCCCTCGACTCAATTTGAAGTTCTCGGTATTCGTCAAATACCCAAGCTGATGCCACAGCGGGATAGCTTAAGCCGACCAATGATCGAGCGTTTTCTCAGCACGGATGTGGCTAGCAGTAATGACGCGACAGCTCAACTTCAAGAAACTTTTATTAGCAACATTGTGAATGGCAATGGTGGTGTCAGTAACACGCCCACACAGCTTGAGTGTTTGGTTGTCGGTCGTTTCAATTATGAGTTGTGTCAAGCGAGCCAAAGGATGATGGATCACGAATTAATGCATTTTTTTCGCCGTCACCAGAGTGGTTCTATTCAATATATTCGTACGCTCTCGTTTAACTCTGATCATGCGTACTCCGCCGGTATGATGCTGTCACCACAGCAACGCTATTTAGCCCTAACCCATGTCATTCACCAAACAAATGCGCCCTCACAGAAAGAAGTGAGTGTGTATCAGTTAGAGAAATTTGTTAACTCTAATCAACTCGCTATTCCTGAGCTGTTAATCGATGATGCCCGATTGCAAAGTTTACGGGTGTTGAATGATAATGGTAGTGGATCCTACACGCTTGATGTTATCGGCTGCGCTGGGGAGTGTCCGGTTGCAACCTCAAGCAATTGGTGTGAGCTGTCTTTTTCGATAAGCCCGTAGATTTCAATATCCGAAAGATTTCTTAACACTTTTCACTCGCTATTAATATTTTGCGACAGGCTGAGCGTTGTTGCCTGATGGGAATCCCGTTAGGCTGAGGGCTGTTTCAATCGGTGATGGTTTGCTTGTGATGCTTACCCCAAAAAACGCTAGTACGACGCTGCAAAAACTTGCTGGCGATAGAGCTTGGTTAGTCAAGTGCATTGGTAAATTCGCACATTTGATTAGCGCCAGCCTGTTGTTGTCGGTTAGCATCGTTAGCCATGCGCAGCCTTTGGCGAAACTTCGTCAGCAATATGAAGCACTCAACCCGCTTGTAGTGCAAATTGACTTTGCGCAAATGATTCAACAATGGTCAACTCGTGTTTCAGGAAAACAGTTTGATGCACTTATCGCTTTAGACGAGCAGCTGCAGGGCTATCAGCTACCAGAAGATTCTAGTGTGTGCTCGAAGTTAGAGCTTTCCAGTTTACAGGCCGAACTATCAACTCAGTTATTAGCGCATCAGTTAATGCTCAGACAATCGGATACATTCGATTTTAATGGCTCGATTGCCAAACTGGCTGAGCGGCGTCAATGGTATGAATTGCTTACACGAATGTGGATCGGAGAAGTGAGCCGTGGCACTGTGCTAACGCCAGAGCAATTATTTCAAATGGGTTCTGAGAATTTTTCCCAAGCGATTGCTGAACTACGCGCAATCGACCGTTCGCAAACCAAGCACGATGCAAAAAAGCTAACGACTGATGATGAAATTTTACAAGGTTACTATGCAAAAGAGCGCATAGTGGCAAAAAACTTAGCGCAATGGTTTGGTGCTTCCAAGCCGATTGAGCCGCTGAGTATCGCACGTTCTACAATGGGGCCTGAATTCTTGGCACCCGCCTATTATGATGCGGCTTTAGGTCGGTTTTATTTTCACAACTTGGATAAATATTATCACTCGGCACAAATGGACTTTTTATATTTGCATGAGGGATTGCCTGGTCATCACTTACAAGCTCAGTGGGCGGAAAAATATGGATATTGTGAAAACCTAGCCAGGCCATCAACGATGGTTTTTGCGGAAGGTTGGGCGGCTTATATCGAGCGCTATGGTGAAGAGTTAGGTCTATATCAAGATCCCGAGAGTTTATATTACGCGCTCAAATGGCGTTCGTTAAGAGCCATGCGCACAATGGTTGATGTTGGCATACATGTTTATGGATGGTCCGACGAAAAAGTTCGCAGCTTTTGGTTAGCGCGCTTTCCAGAAGGCGAAGATATGTTGGAAGCGGCATTGATTCGAATAAAACGTTGGCCGATGCAGGTGAATACTTATGTGGTGGGTCAACAAAGAATACTCGAGCGTCTGCACCATGAGAAATCGGTGGATCCGAACTTTAGTATTGCTGAATTTCATCAGAATATTTTATCGATGTCGCGTTTACCGATAAGTGCTTTGGAGCATTATCACACGTTTAAGCGACAGGTAAAAAACACGCATTCGAGTAGCGATGCGCGACATACAAAATTATAACCTCTGAAAGAGAAACGAAAATGAAATTATTGAGATGGAAGCAAACAATTGTCGCCTTTGTGACGGTATTAGTAATAAGCGAGGTCAATGCGGTTGAGCTTAAGCCACGTGGAATGCTCGGGCTAATGGGCGAGCAAACGGTGAGTGAACAAGGTATGTTAGTCGAGCGTGTCGCCCCAAATAGCACAGCGGCGAAACTAGGGATCTTGCAAGGCGATCGCGTTGTAAAGCTAAACCAAAAAAACATTAAGGCCTTTTCTGATTTAATTACACTAATGAGTCCAATGCGTGCCGATGAAAAAATTGAGTTAGTCGTGCAGCGTGGCGATAAGACATTAACATTATCTGGAACCTTGCAAGCGCGGCCACAAGAGTCGAGTACCGATTTTAATGTGATAGCTGACGTAGTGACAGTGGGTAATGACCATCTAAGAAGTTATATCTATCAACCAAACGATCTCGCTAAGGATGAGCAGCGACCGGCGGTGTTTTATATTCAGGGCTACACCTGCGGCTCCGTTGACTGGGGCGCTTTTCCAAATTTAACCATTCGTCAACTGTTCGCGGATCTAGCGCGTGCAGGCTATGTGGTGTATCGCGTAGAAAAGTTTGGCGTTGGTGATAGTATCGGGCCGCGCCAATGTATGGAAATTGATTTTACCACTGAACTATCGGGTTTTAACGCGGCGCTTAAGGAACTCAAAGCATTGCCCTATGTGGACGCAGAAAATGTACACATATTTGGTCACTCCTTAGGAGGACTCTACGCTCCATTGGTTGCCAAGCAAAGCTCGGTTAAAAGTGTTATGGTTTACGGCACAGTGGTAAAGCCTTGGCATGACTACTTATTGGATATCTATGCTGAGCAAGCATTGTTATTTGGCACCAGCGTTGAGCAAGCGAAACAGAATCGCGATACCATTGCGCCATTATTGCAGGCCTGGCTCAAAACCGATCGCAGTTTAGCTAGTTTGCGCGCCGATCCGAAGTTAGAAGCCGGCTTTGCATCTAACTTGATCCCGATTAATAACGATGAATTTTTCCATCGCCATTTTAGTTTCTTCCGTGATCAGAACCAGTACGACTTTGCTGCCGCCTGGCAACAGTTGAATCGTCCTGCACTTGCCATTCATGGTGAGTACGATATTCAAGCCATTAATGACAAGTGGACCTTTGAGATTGTTAATGCGGTAAACCACGCAGGAAAAAATCTTGCTGAGCGTGTCGTTATTC
>JABXHQ010000135.1 GCA_013373545.1 Gammaproteobacteria bacterium | reverse complement strand
TCAGAAGAAGAACCTCTAGCAACCGAAGACTCGGCTGCCGAATCAGTGGAGGCTATCTCTGAAGACACAATAGAGGCTTCCGAGCCCGCAGCTGTGGACCATGAAGAAGAACTTGAAACGGTTGCAGAGCCCTCAGCCGATCAAGAGTCTCCTTCAGCGGATCAAGAGTCTCCTTCAGCGGATCAAGAGTCTCCCTCAGCGATTGAAGAGTCTCCCTCAGCCAGTGAAGAGTCTCCTTCAGCCGATCAAGAATCGCCTTCAGTGGAAGGAGATGAGTCTTCGGCCGAAGAAGATCGAGCAATCGAAGACTCGGCTGCCGAGTCAGTATCAACTGCTCTAGAAAATGAAAAGGATGCCACCGACTCCTCAACCGGACCAACCGCAACTGTCGATACTAAACCAGAAACCGCTGAGGTCAGCGTAGCGAAATCGGCGCCAATTGCTCGCAAAGAAGAGACGCCAACAGTCACTGCCAGTGACAAGCTCAAAGCATTTATCATAAAAGTAGACAATAGTGTTCGTTACTTCATTGAATGCTACCGGGAAGATAAAAAAGGAGCCCTAGCTTGGTGGTGGAAAACGAACGCTCAAAATGAAGCGCTCAAAGACGCTATTAAAGAACTGTCCAATAAAGTGAATCAAGATAACTTTACTCTTGATAAAATTTGGACCACTCTTTCTGACTTTACCTTAAGACCAGAAGATATTAGCAAACTTAAATGGTTCGAAGACGCTCATGATAAAATCATAAGCGTAACGACTCAATTTAAAACAGGAAAAACACCTGATCGGGTAACACTACAAAAGCTTCAAAATCAATTACGATTCATTGCTAACTCCGAGGATTTTTGTCAAAAATTCGGTTTAGAAAAAGCACGCAAAGAGGTATTTCGAATGTATAAAGATTTAACCAATGTCTTAAACGACTTAAAGAAAGTCGAGCGTGAAAAACTAGCTATGAAAGAGAATGAGCAGAAGCTAGAAGCGAAACGATTAGCAAAGGAAAAAGCGGAAGCAGAGCTTAAAAAGGAGAAGGCCGCTCTTATTAAGGAGAAAGAAACTCGCCTAAAAGCGGTTGAAGAGAAGAAAAAGGCGATTGCATTTAAGCAAGCGCAGGAGGCAGAGCGAGTTAAAGAAGAACGCCTATCAGAATTACGAGCACAAGAAGCTGAGAAGCAGCGTCAACTACAATTGCAAAGTTCGTTTGTCGATATGCAAGTACAAGATCGCTTGAAACTGCTATCAGTTAAAGAGCTAGCAGTAATGTTAAATAGCCGTGTTTTACAATCTGACTTATCGGACGATGATAAATCAACCCTAAATGATTTGAAAGATAAGCTTAACCATCTCTAGGCGCAGTATTTATATTGCGCTATAGTTTATAAACTAACAATCATAGGCGGTTAGTAAGTACATTACTGATGAAAAATAAACTATCAACTATCTTGCCTTATTAAATAATTTACTATCTATTCTCGATGCGAATTTTAATCAAAAAAAATATTTTCTTTCTAATATTGTTAGTTAGCTCACCACTTTTAATAACAGGCTGCAATAGCAGTAATCAATTTAAACCCTTACTTATTTTTAGCGCCGAGAAGTCTGAAATTGATTCGCTTTGTCATAAGTTTATTTGTAAAAACGATTTACCTAACTCGCAATCACCTTCATCGGAGTTATTTAATTTAAAGATTAATCAATTACAGCTGGCCGATTGGTGGAAAAGTCGTGATTTATATACAAGTCTCAACAACAGCGCGACAAAAAAATTGAACTCATCTAAAAAACAAGACGATAAGCTCTTGGCGCAAACACTTATAAACAAGATAGCAGCTCTGGATCATCATATTAACGATTCGGCTGTTAATGAAGCTCAACTAACAACAGCCTTAACTGAGTATTGTATTGCGGTCTTTCGCTTAATAGAAATGAAGAAAGAGGGATTTTATAGCGTTGAAGACATTATTAACGGATCAGAGTTACGTTGGTTCGCACAGTTTATTTATGAAAGATTTTATAAATTGAATGGCGAAAAAATTACGCCATGTAATTTTAGTTCGGCTGTTTAAGTAAAACTTCTATTGTCCGGCTCGCTTCATTTTCTAAGCTACCACAACGGCCGACACTGGTAATATCAAAAAATTGCTCGCCGTCTGCACTATAGCTTTGACAAGAAATCACCGCAGAGCAGTTAATCAAACCTGCATTAGAAAAATTAATCGTAGAGTTAGTACAAGCCCCTAATCCTCCACTTAATGGGAAGACTTGCATAGCCGCTGTTTGCGCACCACTTTCGGCCGCATAAAAAGCTCTAATTGATAAGGTTTCTTGCGCCGTTGCTATTGTCGCCGTTTGATTCATGCGAAAAATAAGTGTCGCCAATAAGGCCAATACAACAATAATAAACAATGCTATGAGCAATGTAGAACCACGTGTTTTTTGTATTGCAGAAGTGTTAGGGAAAATTTCTAACATGAATTTCATGCTCCACGTTGACTCGCTCATCCCGAGCAGAAACGATTAAGCGAACTTGTAGAATTCCCCCTCGATTTAATGACCCACTATCGTAAGTGAATATACTAACCAACGCACCTTGTCGGTCAAGAGTTGAAAGTGGCTTTACTACTATCTCTCCGATACCCATAGCGTTGGCACTTGGTTGTGCTGTGTTAAAACCATAGTTAGAAAAACGCAGTAACTCATCGCCAACGAGACAATAACTAACCGGCTGACTGACGAAAAATGCTCGGTTTTGCGGTGACTCGCGAGTAAAGCGAGTTGCATTAATAGCCACCTCGGTTAAGTTACTACCGAGTTTACTAAATCCAGTAATGCTTGCCACATGTCCACTACTCAGGCTATACACTTCGCTACTATTGAGAGGAATGATCATTAAATAAGTTGATGCTGGCGCCAGCGAGCTGATTCGTGACGAAGAGTCTTGTTCGACAACAGTTACTTCTGTACCCGCTGTGGTTATCGGCAAATCAGTGTAGGTTGCAGCCGCCAAAATAGGCACAAACTCGACACAAGTATTAGCCGCGTTCACGCGTACGCTATTCGGCATTGCTTCGCGGATATCGCGCGATAACTTATCAATCACGAGACGCGCCGATGATGCCATATTCAGGCGGCCTTCTGCTTCCACATATCCTTTGGTGGTGTCCGTGATTATACTGGTAAGTCCCACCGCAAGCGCAGCCACTAAAACCACTACCACCACCAATTCAATTAAAGTGAATCCATTAGTCGAGTGGGATGATAGGGCTTTCATCAGAAGTTCGTCTTATAGGCAGAGAATTGAAACACAGAATCATTAATTTTTTGCACTTGAACATCGATACGTTTCGCATCATTATTATTTAAACCAAGCGCAGTACCATCATAACTAACAGTGACCGAAACGGTGTAACTCGAATAGTCAATTTTACTATTTCCCAGAGCACTCACAGGGCTTTCACTTAAACCATTGTAATCATCAACATCATCGAAGTTAGCTCGCGCTTCGCCATCACTTTGTAAAGCTGTTGAGCATGCAGGCGCAACACCATCACCGCAACGTGCACTAGATCCGTTAACCGAGTTCTCGTCAAAACGCTTACCTAAAATTTCTTCCAAATAAGCCTGGCCGATCTCGGTCGCTCTTATCTGTGCAATCGGATTACTCGCATTGGTAACCGCTGGATTTAAAACAACTAGAATAGCGCTTAATGCAATCGCTAAAATCACAATGGTGATAATGAGTTCAACTAAAGTAAATCCGCTTGCAAACTGACGCCTCAACATAAATAAGCGAACCCCGTATTGACCACACAGACTGAAAATCCTGGATCAGGCGTTATGGAAATGGTTGTAGCAGGTGCATTGCCATTACTATCGAAGGTCACCACAACATCATCAAAGGTAACACTTTGATCAAGCGTAATCGGATAGGCATTTAAACTCGTGCCGTCTTGAGAAATCGTAATCTGATTACTATTAAGCGTCAGAGCACTGGTTCTTTCAGTGTTATTCATTGCCAATTGCTGAGCAAAACGCAATTCGTTGACTACAATCGCTGCTGCGCTACGGGCATTGGTTTGAATGTCGGAACTAAACCGAGGAATGGCAGCTGCCGTTAAGATCCCAATGATTAAAATAACAACGATCAGCTCTAATAACGAAAAAGCCGCCTGTTTAACGGGCGGCTTTAACCAAAGCAACATAGTTATTCGGCTAGACTCTAGCAACCAGAAGTTTGGGTAATGGCAATCGCGGGCACATCACCGGCAGCTGCAATGCCAGATGCATCGTAAGTTAAATAACAGTTGTCATTCTCTACGTCGTTGTCGCCATCAATGTCGATACCAAAAATACCATCAGTATCGTCGTCAGCCTTAACATCGCCTGACAGATCTAAAGCGCTCGCAATCGATGCATTATTTGGATAACCAAATGCGGTAGTGACGGTTGTTGCCGCATCAAGGTTAACCGTGCCAGCAGCTTGGCCTTCTTGGCCTTGGATAAGCGCTTTCGCGTACACCAAGCTTGAAGCGCTGCGAACAGACGCTTCCACGCCACCTAATACAGAAATACGCGCATCAGTTGAGAAGTTAACAAATTTTGGAGCTGCCACCGCGGCTAAGATACCAATAATGGTAATCACGACGATAAGCTCGATGAGGGTAAAACCTTTTGCACCCGACTTCATGGATTCCTCCGGTAATTAACAATACTTAAATCAAAGTCACACTCGCTTGATTTGAACCAGTGTAACGAAAACTTTGCTGCGAGAGGCAATCCTTACCGACGCAATCTTCCTAAGAAAATTAGCAAAGATTCTCTCATTTAGCAAAATAAAATGCAATTATTTAGCCGTTTTTCAGTAAGTTAACAATGTTTCTTGATAACCTACTTCATCAATTTTCGGGTTCAGCCACCATAAATTGAACCGAACCGCGTTGCGTGTTATACACAATCGCCATATTAGGATACTGAATAGAACGAAATATGCAGCTGCCGACGTAAGCCTTTACTTCGAGCACACCGCTTGGAGCCGGAACTAACATTGGCTGCATGGTTACTAATAAAGCATTCCAAAGATCACGACAATGTTGTGCAGTAACGGGTAAACTCAAGCTATCTGGGGTATGCTCGGTTCCCACTGGAAAGCCATACTCATTATAATCGAGCCCTTTACCGTCAAGTACTAGCCCATTGAGTTTGACGCCTTTGCCTGAAGTGGCAGTAAAATACTTAAAATGACTGTAGATGACGGTTTTCTGTAAAGCTTCTGTAGTTGCTGCCAACATTTTTAAGTGCGACTGGCGCTGCTCATTAGCGTCTGGTAATACGATCACGCCCCAATAACAAGCAGCAAAAATCGCCAATAGTAAACCCCATGATCCAAAACTAAATCGCCGCGCCATTACTTAATTGCCTTGGCCGCCAAGTCCCACATTGGCAAAAATAGACCCAGCGCTAGCAATAACACCATAGCACCCACAATAATAATCATGATAGGTTCGATGTAATCGCCCAGTTTCTTAACGTCATAATCAACTTCTCGCTCGTAAAAATCGGCCGCTTCTTCTAACATCGTATCGACTTGGCCAGTATCTTCGCCCACCTGCAACATTTGCATTACCAATGAAGAAAACATCTTGGTTCGATTAGCCGCTGCTGTCAGGCTTTCACCTCGCTCAACCGCATTACGCATGTCTTGGATGTGCCCACCAACATATTTATTGTCAACCACCAGAGCAACTACTGACAAAGCATGCGTTACCGACACGCCAGCACGCGACATCATCGCTTGAGCGCGCGAAAATCGAGCTAATAACGAACGATAAACTATACTGCCGATGACTGGCATTTTTAATTTGTGTCGATCCCATTTCAGGCGTCCAGAATCAGTGTTGATGTACTGGTTAAAACCTAAAATTGCAAATACCACGAGCAATATGATGAGCCACCAATATTGCACGAAAAAATCTGACGTGCCGATTAACATTCGCGTAAAGAGCGGCAGTTCACTGGCCGTCATCTTGCTGAAAAAGCTCGCAATTTTTGGAATAACAAACCAGTTAATGGCAAAGAATGCGGCGACCAAAATTCCCAATACAATAGTGGGATAACGTAACGCCGACTTTATTCGATTGCGATTCTCTTCTTCGAGTTCTAAATAATGTGACAATCGCAAAAAAGCTTCTTCTAAATTACCCGAGTTTTCACCAACATGAATCAAACTAATATAAAAAGCGTTGAATACTTTTGGGTGGCGCGAGAAACAGCTGGCTAAATCATTACCGGCACTCAAACCATCGAGTATATCTCGCAAAGCTTCTTTCAAAGGTACACTATGCGCGGTTTCAATTAATCCAGTAATACTTCGATTTAAAGGAACGCCTGCTTTGGTTAAGCTATACATTTGGCGGGAGAACATGACTAAGTCGTTATTGGATACTTTTCGCGCCGGAAGAACTTTACTGATCTGACTGAGTAAACTGGGCGTAGCCACCTTTTCTTCAGTTATGGAAATTGGGATCAATCCTTGATTTCTTAATCGGTCAGCTAGCGCTTCTTTAGTGTTAGCTTCTAAACTGCCGTCTACCGCCTCACCATTGTCACGTCGAGCTCGATAAGTATAGATAGCCATTACTGTTTCTCTTGTTCAATCGCGGGTGTATCTCCGCCGGGCAGCAAGTCAGTTTGCTCGACGGTCTCACCAATTCGCATCACTTCATCAAGTGATGTTTGTCCGCTGGCCGCTAGCGCCAATACACTCTCAAGCAGCGGAGTAAACAGTTCCGATTTCTTAGCGATAGCTGTAAACTCATCGACATCATGACGCCGTAATGCACTTAATAATTGTTCGTCAAGAATTAGCATTTCATGAATAGCAACACGGCCGCGATAACCGGTATTGTTGCATTGACTACAACCAATTCCTTTCTTGAACGTTGCGTTAGAGAAATCATTAAAGCCGACCGACTTTAACCAATACTCTTGCTGCAATTCAATTCGATACGTCTCGGCGCAATAATTACAATTCCGCTTAACTAAACGCTGCGCGACAATTCCGCG
>JABXHQ010000164.1 GCA_013373545.1 Gammaproteobacteria bacterium | reverse complement strand
GGTGAGTGAGGAACTAAACAAATTGGACGTGAAGAATGTTATCAGCAGTATTACGGAAAGAGCACAAAAACCAGTGGGAGCGACGTTCAGCACTCACACCCAGTGCGGTTAAAACCCTATTAGATAAAGGCTACAAAGTAGACGTTGAACAGTCGGATATTCGTGTGTTCAATGACCAAAGCTTTGTGCAAGAAGGGGCTAATTTGGTGAACACTCCGAGTGAGCATCAGTTGGTCATTGGCATAAAAGAGCCTCCGGTGGAGTCTATTTTACCACAGCAAGTACATATTGCGTTTTCGCATACCATCAAAGGTCAGCCGTATAATATGCCGCTTCTTCAGCGGTTTATTGATCAAAAAGCAACGCTATTTGATTACGAAACAATCGTCAATGAGCGTGGCGCGCGAACCATAGCGTTTGGTCGTTTTGCAGGCATAGCCGGAGCTATTGACACTTTTTGGATTGCCGGTGAAAAATTAGCGTTAATTAATAAAAGCAGTGATTTACAGCAACTCCGTCAAACCAAAGATTATGCCTCGATTCAAGCAATTAAAGCTGAGTTTGAGCAATTAGACTTACAAAAAGGTGAGCCTATTCGTGCTCTAGTGGTTGGCACTGGAAATGTTGGCCGTGGCGCGGAAGAAGTATGCCGTTGGTTAAAGTTACCCAAAATTGATATTGAATCAATATTACTAGGACATATTCCTGAAGGTAGTTGGTATGCAGTGGCGAGCTCACGTCATATCAATGCTCGAGTTGATGGTGGAGACTTTGAATACGATAACTTTGTTGCCAACGGCGCGAGTGAATATGTCAGCACTTTCGACCAATTGCTTGGCAAGTTTAATGTCTTAATTCAGACACCTTACTGGACTGAGAAATACCCGAAGCATTTGAACAAACCGCGAATGGTGGAGCATCAGCAAAAGCTGCCTTGGGTGATCGGCGATATCAGTTGTGATATCGATGGATCTTTGGAGTGCACGAAAAAGGCTAGTACGATCGACGCACCGGCATTTACTTATAATGTATCGGAAGACACCGCAAAAGATGGCATTTCTTGGGAAGGCCCAACGGTTATGTCGATCGATAATTTGCCTTGCGAGTTGTCAAAAGATGCCTCTGAGCACTTCAGTGCTATCTTAAAAAATTACGTTCCACATCTAATGGATTTAGACTTAACGATGGCGTTTGATGACTTGGAGCTACATCCTGAACTGTATCGGTCATTGATTGTTTATCAAGGAAAATTAACGCCAAACTATAAGTATTTGAAGCAATACTTAAATGCTCAATAGCGTTTATTCATTGAATAAACGTTCAGCACTCGCAGTCGGCAGCGCCATTACTGCGAGTGTCTTGCTCCTCGCAGCTGCCATTCGAACCATCTTTGCTTCCTATTGGGCTTTACTGCCTAGCGCCCATCCCTTCAATGTATTACCAACGCTTGGCGCTATCGCTATAGTGGCAAGTTTCCTTGGCTGGTATCAATATCGCGCAGCTGCCAAAGTTTGTTTTAAGCCCAATCGTTTACCGCCCAGTTGGTGGGGGTTTTGTATTATTAGCGGAGTCTTGCTTGCGATCGTAATGTTTTATTGCAATGGCTTTATCTTAGCGAAGCTTGAATCGGCAGCCGGCTTAAATGCTCAGCGCGCTTATACCCACTACTGGCTGGCAGCTATTGTTGTTTCGGTTTTGCTGGCTCCGCTACTCGAAGAGTTTTTGTATCGTAACCTATTGATTCAATATTATTTTTCCAATTTGCCTGGCAACTGGGCAATTGGTTTGTCGAGCCTTATGTTTGCGCTAATACATGGTACGGTTCAGTCTGGGTTAAATGCTTTTATTATCGGACTCATTTTGGCCTGGGTGATGAAAAAAACGCGCTCGTTGTTATCGGTCACTTTGATCCATGGTAGTTATAATGCAAGTGTCATCCTTTTATTAAACCGTTACGAAGAAATAACTTGGCCAATATTAGCCTTAAGTTTTGCAATAACAGCTATTGCTTTGGTGGTTTTGTTTCGATTTGCGTCAGTTGCGAAGATTTTAAGATAAGCCGATATGTACTATATTTTATACTGAGATATGTGTCTAACACACTGAATTTATTTGCTAATACTAGCAAGGAAAATGAAATATCTCAGGCCATAAGCTTGTATCTCTACTGGGGTATTCAGAAAAGCTCAATGAACAAGTAGGAGAAATCTCACAAGCACATTGCTATTCATCTCATAGCTTAAAACCTGCCTAAAAATTAAACTACTTCTCAAATCAACGGGTGAGGTTACTAATTATGAATCGTTCAATCACTACTCGAATCATGCTGTTAATGGGTGTAAGTTTTGTATTATCTGCTTTTGCTGACAACCATAATGTTGAGGGCACAACGCAAGATCAATTATGCCGATTGGTAATCACCAATAACGGAACTCAAATGATCAGCTTCTTAAACGCTGCAGATGTTCGGTTGTATAACAATTACCGTAACATTTATTGTAAACCGCAAGTTGGATTTGAAGGTGGTAGTTTACTAAAAACAGCGGATCATTATGGCGCTAAAGATGTGTTTGATAAACTGGTTCAAAGTATAAAAGTTGAAGATATTTTTTGGGAGCATCCAGTTGACGATAATATTCGCAACACTAAAATCATTGCTTACAAAAACTAAGTTAATAATAAGAAAAAAGCCCGCTTTTGCGGGTTTTTTTTATATTAAGCGCATTTGTTTTGGTGCTGAGTAAATAAAGCTCTCACTATTAAGCGGCGGTAAACTGTGTGAATTTATTGCAAATTTTTTGCATGCCAACTTAAACCGAGCGGCAATTATTTGCGCAATGGCGCCACTGCCTTTCATGCGAAGACCAAACTCACTATTATTTAAACCGCCATCGCGAATGTCTTTTAAGTAACTCAGTACTTTTTGTTGCTTGTACGGGTAATGTTTGTTTAACCAATCAGTAAAAATCGGTTTTAACTCATAGGGAAGACGCAACATAATGAACTGTGCTTGGTTAACGCCAGCTAACTTTACTTGCTCCAGCATCTTTTCTATTTCGCAGTCATTAAGGGCTGGGATTATCGGCGCCAGCATGGCAAATGTGGGTACGCCCGCGGAGGCTAATAATCGCAGGGTTTTAAGCCGTGAACTTGCCGAACTTGCACGCGGCTCCAGAGCATTTTTCAACCTTGGATCTAGGCTGGTTAAACTGACTCCGGCATGAACAAGGTTTTCACTTGCCAAAGCGCTTAAAAGATCAATGTCTCGTTGAATAAGGGTACTTTTAGTTAGTAAAGTTACCGGGTGTCGATACTTTAAACATAATTCCAATATTTGTCTGGTCAGTCGATATTTTTTTTCTAGCGGCTGATAGGCATCAGTGTTCATACCAATCGCCAATGGCTTGGCTTGGTAATGTTTGTGTTTAAAGTCGCGTTCAAGTTGTGTGACAATATTGGGCCGGTAAACAATTTTAGTTTCAAAGTCGAGTCCTGGGTTGAAATCTAAATAAGCATGGGACGGCCGGGCAAAACAATACACGCATCCATGCTCGCAACCTCGATAAGGATTAACCGAGCGATCAAAGGGTACATCGGGCGATTGGTTATAACTGATCGCAGATTGGCAATTCTCCGCGAGATAATCCGCTGCAAGTGTTTCGACTGTGCCTTGGCTCGGCGAGTTGTCGGCGTAATCGGCTCGCAACAGATCAAGCTGTCGCGCAGTCGGCAGGTAATTGTTTTCCTCATGAATAGTATTCGGCTGTTCGAGATCATTGGCCAATAACGCATAATCTGAGACGCTTTGACGCCCTTGGGTAAACCGATGGCGGTAATTAACCGGAACAGCACGTGCTTTATAGTCAAACCTTGATGCAAACGAGTCCATAATTGAGTACTCCAAAGAGGTTAGCAATAGTCTACCTCTACAAGTACTATTTATGCAAGTAGTGTTTGTTACGGCGTTAGCTCACCGCGCAGGTTTTGTTGCATTTGAATTTTAATTGCATCCGAATCAAGGCCAAGGCTGAATAAATAATAAAGTTTTGTTAAGGCGGCTTCGGTCGTCATGTCGAAACCACTTATAACCCCGCAAGCTTGGAGACGATTGCCGGTTTGGTAGCCCTGCATATCGACTCGGCCACGATAACACTGCGATATATTCACGATGATAACTCCGCGCGCGGCAGCTTGTTCTAGCACCATTAAAAAGTCACGGTCATTGGAGGGCGCATTGCCCATTCCAAAGGTTTGTAAGATTAACCCTTGAATGGGGGTGCTTAAAATATTCTCGAGCATTTGTGCTGACATGCCTGGAAAGATACTCACAACCGCGATGGGAGGCGGGGTGATGGGTTGTACTTTGAGCGGTCGTTCAGTGGCTGAAATCAGCAAATTGGCGTTGAGCTCAATAGTAGTACCTACTTTTGCTAGCGGGGGAAAATTAGGTGAGCCAAACGCATGGAAATTACTGGCATCAATTTTTTGTGCTCGATTACCTCGGTACAAACGGTCATGAAAGTACAAACAAACTTCCGGAATAGTGTGCTCAGCAGCCAAAATAACCGAAGTGATTAAATTGTCGCGACCATCGCTGCGCAGTTCGCCGAATGGGATTTGAGAGCCAGTAACAATGACGGGTTTATCGAGCTCTTCAAGCATAAACGACAGTGCCGAGGAGGTGTAGGCCATAGTATCCGTACCGTGCAAAATTACGAAGCCATCAAAGCGATGGTAATTAAGCCGAATGTCATCGGCAATCTTAAACCAGTCTTGGGGAGTGATATTGGACGAGTCGATTAAATTATCATATTCATGAATTTCATAGTTCGGCATATCATCGCGGTTTAATTCAGCTAGCTGTTTTAATTCACGGGTTAAGTAACCAGCTTCAGGTGCGAACCCCTGACTGGTTTTTTTCATCCCGATGGTGCCACCGGTATAGGCTATATAAACCGAGCGTTTGGTCATGACTGATTCCAAAAAAAAAGGCGAACAATATGTTCGCCTTTTTTGTCAGTTTTGACAACTTTTCAAATTAATTAAAGTTATCAGTCGAGCTCACAGTTACAGTGTACGTAAGCGTGGTTTGGATCGTTAAATGATTGAACTTGCTCTAACTCAGCTTTCAATGACTGCAACAACTTAGTCGATGGTGTATCGGATTTGAACGATTCGATTAGCTCCTGATGATCAGCTACTTGAGATTTAAATAAATCTTTTATCAAACGCTCTTTTTCCGAAAGTTCACGCTTAACTTTCCAAATGTGATATTCACCTTCGGTTAATTCTGCGCGTTTTGCTGCAGCGTTAATAGCGTCTTTAAGTGAGCCAAGATTATCGACCAATCCCAACTCTTTCGCTTTTACACCTGACCAAATGCGACCTTGAGCAATTTTATCAACGTCTTCTTTCGACATATCTCGACCCGTTGCCACCAGGGTTAAGAAGCGATCATAGCCATTTTCAATATTGGCTTGAATGATTTGCTTCACTTCTGGTGAAAGACCGCGACCTACATCCATCGCACCAGCAAGATTGGTTGTTCCAACACCATCGCGATAAATGCCTGCCCAGTTGAGTGAGCGCTCAAATGTTGGGATAAAACCGAAAATACCGATTGAACCGGTAAGCGTAGAAGGGCGCGCCCAAATCTCGTCGGCATTGGCTGAAATCCAATAGCCGCCTGACGCTGCGTAGGTGCCCATCGATACAACTAACGGCAATCCTTGTTCTTTAGCTTTTACCAATTCTTGACGAATAACTTCCGAAGCAAAAGCACTGCCGCCAGGGCTGTCGACACGTAAAACGATGGCTTTAACGCTATCGTCTAAGCGAGCACGACGTATTTTGTAGGCTAGGGTGTCACCACCGATAGTACCTTCCTTTTGACGTCCGTCCATAATGGCGCCTTTTGCGACGATGACAGCTACCTTAGGTTTGTCAGGATCAACAAATTCAAACGGCGGCTTAATCGCTTTCAAGTACTGACGGTGACTGATTTGCTTGTAGGAGGTTTCTTTTTCATTTTCACCGACTTTCTCAATCATCATCTCGCGAAAAGCGGGTCGCGTTATTAGCTTATCAACTAAGTTCATTTTCACCGCGATAGCCGCAAAGTCGCCACCTTCTTGGGTCATAGTGGCTGCGTAATTGTTAATGCCGCTATCAATTTCTGAAGCTTGAATTCCGCGAGCTTTAGCGATGTCTTGCTTAAACAACTCCCAAATGTCGCCTAGGAATACTCGGTTGGCATCTTTAGCGTACTCAGACATATCGTCGCGCAAATAAGGCTCGATGGCACTTTTATAGGTGCCCACCTTAAATACATTGGGGGTTACTTTTAAGTTTTCGAGCAATGAAGCATAGTAGGTACGCACGCGGCTGTATCCTTCTAAAATTACGCCGCCATAGGGGTGCATGTAAACTTCATCGGCTTGTGCCGCAATGTAATACTGTGCTTGTGAGTAAAAGTCACCATAGGCCACGACTTTTTTACCACTGGTTTTAAAATCAGCAATACCATCACGCAACATTTCCAACATCGCGGGACCTACGCCCGCAATTTCGCCCGGATAAATGGCGACCATGGTGATGCGATCATCGTCTTTGGCTTCTTGTAGAATTTGCAGTAAGTCGTAGATGTTTTCTTCCGGTGGATTGCCATTGCCTAGGGATTCGCCCAAGGCTTCAGAAATTGGGTCCACAAACTGTGGTTGTTCAGTGATCACGCCTTTCGGGGCAAATACCAGTGCTGCACCCTCGGGGACTTTGACTTTATCACCACCACTGAAAAGTCCGCTGATAAAAATGATTGAAATGAATAATGCAAAAAGACCGAATACCACAATGGCATTGGTTTTAAAGCCTACCCATAAGTAATAAAAGATCTTGCCGACCGTTCCTACAGGTTTTTCCACAGGTAACTCCCTAAATTGTATTGAAAAACAATAGTATATAGTACTTTCTTAAAACAAATTCTCATCTCAAGTTTGGGATGTCTTGAGAAAAGACCGTATCTGAGTATGACAATTATCCGTTTTCTTACATAATTTATTAATTCCAAAGTGTAATTAAATGTAATTGCTAGATTTATCCTAGGTGGACTGTTAAAGTTTGTAAAAAAGTGGTTAGACCAGAGAGACTCGAATCAATATGGAACAGAATGCTTTTTACCCAAATTTGTTAAAACCCTTAGATCTGGGATTTACCCAATTAAAAAACCGTGTGCTCATGGGATCGATGCACACGGGCCTGGAGGAAGAGAAGGGTGGTTTCGTCAAAATGGCGGAATATTTTGCCGCGCGTGCACGCGGCGGAGTCGGTTTAATGGTAACCGGTGGTATTTCGCCCAATTTTCGCGGACGTTTAGCACCCCATTCATCGCAATTGTCTTCACGTCGACAATTGAAGAAGCATCGAATTATTACCGATGCTGTGCATCAAGCCGATGGCAAAATATGCTTACAGATTTTACATGGCGGTCGTTACTCATATCATCCCTTTAATTGCGGACCCTCGGCAATCAAGGCACCGATTAACCCATTTAAGCCAAAAGCGCTGTCCAATCGTGGTGTTAATACCACCATTAAACACTATGTTCGCTGTGCAAAACTTGCTCAAGAAGCTGGCTATGACGGTGTTGAAGTAATGGGATCGGAAGGTTATTTAATTAATCAGTTTATTTGTCAGCGAACCAATAAGCGAGATGATCAATGGGGCGGCAGTTTTACTAATCGAATCCGCTTTCCAATTGAGATTGTGCGCCAAATTCGAGCCGCTGTTGGCGAAAACTTTATTATTATTTATCGTCTGTCGATGATCGATTTAGTCGAGGAAGGTTCAACCTGGGAAGAAGTGGTTGAGCTCGGTAAAGCCATCGAAGCTGCTGGAGCCACGATTATTAATACCGGTATCGGATGGCATGAAGCCCGTGTTCCAACGATTCAAACCTCGGTACCTCGCGCGGCCTTTACTTGGGTGACAGAAAAGTTAAAAGCCGAAGTATCGATTCCACTCATTACCACCAACCGCATTAACACTCCGGAAGTCGCCGAGAGCATTTTGGTTGAAGGGCAGGCGGATATGGTTTCAATGGCACGACCATTTCTTGCGGATCCTGATTTTGTGGTTAAAGCAGCACGTGGCGACGCGAAGGCGATTAATTTATGCATTGGATGTAATCAAGCGTGTTTGGATCATGTGTTCAAGCAACAACGTGCGACTTGCTTGGTCAATCCGCGGGCATGTTATGAAACAGAACTAGTTGCAGAACCTGCTGCAACCGTGAAGCAATTAGCCGTTGTCGGTGGTGGCCCAGCAGGAATGGCGTTTGCTTTAGAAGCGGCTAGCCGCGGACATAAAGTTACATTATTTGAAAAAAGCCATCAGCTGGGTGGACAATTTAATATTGCTAAGCAAATACCCGGCAAAGAAGAGTTCTACGGTATGATTGATTACTTTACCCATCAATTGAACCAGTCGTCGGTAAGTATTCAGCTTAATACCGAAGCAACGGCACAAGTGCTAGAAGAAGGGCTATTTGATGAAGTGATTTTAGCCACTGGTGTCGTACCACGAATTCCGAAAATCGACGGAATAGAGCACCCTAAAGTTTTAACTTATTTAGATGTTATTGCGCATAAAAAGCCCGTCGGAAAGCGCGTTGCTGTCATAGGCGCTGGAGGGATAGGATTCGATATTAGTGAGTTTTTAACTCACTCAGGTGAGTCGACAACATTGCGCCCCAATGCTTGGATGAAAGAATGGGGCGTTGATCGTGATTATCAATC
>JABXHQ010000189.1 GCA_013373545.1 Gammaproteobacteria bacterium | reverse complement strand
CGCGCTAGCGACATCTTTCCTTGTGAAAACATGCGCTTGATATTGGCCTCGCTCATAGCAAGTTCACTGGCTAATTGTGCGTAAGTGATGCCCTCGCGCTTGAGCTGTAATTTTATCGCCTTAAGAAGTTCCGAAGTTCTAACCATATTAGCCGGTATACTATATCTATACTTTTTAGGTCAAATAAGTCTACATCAAACAATATAGTTGCTCAATATTATCCTTTTATTAATCTAGCCCATGAACCGACTTTACAAGGAATAGAAAATGAGCAGCGTTTATCAGCTAAAGCCTAAGTTTCAGGCGCTATTGCGACCAATGGTCAACCGCCTCGCCCAATCGGGTGTAACGGCCAATCAAGTTACTGTTGCCGCCCTCGGGCTGTCGGCGATTGCCAGTGCTTGTGTACTCAGCCTTCCCTACTCGCCAGTAGCGCTTCTCGTATTGCCCTTGGTTTGGTTAGTGCGCATGGCGCTGAATGCTATCGATGGGATGCTAGCTCGCGAGCACCAACAACAATCGGCATTAGGGTGTTTTTTAAATGAAGCCTGCGACCTTGTGTCCGATGTCTTACTGTTTCTACCGCTTTTACTGCTGCCACAGCTATCTTCGATCGTTGCGCTTAGCGTTTTGTTTTTATTTCTACTTACCGAGTTTACAGGCTTGATAGCCCCACAAATTGGTGCTTCACGACGTTACGACGGCCCCCTGGGCAAAAGTGATCGCGCGTTCTTGCTTAGCCTTTTTATTATCACTTTATTCTTTTTCCCAACACTCGATACCTATAGCAACGTAATTTTCTCGCTGCTCGGACTGCTAGCCGTGGTTACCGTAGTGAAACGTGTACAAAACGCAATTAAGGAGAGCCAAAATGCTTAGTTGGATATTCAATGCCAATCCGGTAGTTCAAATTTTTACTGGCATAGTCGTGTTTTTAATTATTGCCACGATTGTTAGCCGCAGCTTACGCGAACTTCGAGTTAATCATGACTACACCGAGCTTAATCAACGAATAAACTCTTGGTGGGCAATGATCGCAATGTTCGGCTTCGCGCTCTGGGCAGGTATTAACGCTTCAATTATATTTTTCGCGCTACTTAGCTTTCTGGCGCTTAAAGAATACTTTTCAATCATTCCAACCCGCAAAGTTGATCGCCGCGTTTTATTTTGGGCCTATTTAAGTATTCCTTTGCAGTACTATTGGGCAAGCATCGGATGGTACGGCATGTTTATTATTTTTATTCCTGTGTACATGTTGCTGTTTGTTCCTTTTCGAATGGTATTGCTAGGTAACACTAAAAACTTTTTACGCTCGGCTGGCAGTATTCACTGGGGCTTAATGATCACAGTGTTTAGTATCAGTCATCTCGCCTTTTTATTAGTGTTACCGCAATTAGCGGATGCACCGAACGAATCGAGCTTTGCAGGTCCCGGGCTAATTCTATTTACCGTACTACTGACACAGTTAAATGATGTTGCCCAATATCTTTGGGGGAAGTCTCTCGGCAAAAAAGCAATACTGCCCCATATTAGTCCGAATAAAACCTGGGCTGGATTTATCGGTGGTGTGCTGACCACCGCTGCAATTGCTGCAGTACTAGCACCAATACTCACGCCTTTGGATCATCGGCTTGGCTTGATCGGAGGCCTGATTATTGGAGTTGCCGGATTTATTGGTGATGTGACCTTATCAGCGCTTAAACGTGAGCTGGGCATCAAAGATACCAGTGCATTAATTCCAGGTCATGGTGGCATTTTAGATCGCTTAGATAGCTTAACCTTTACTTCACCATTGTTCTTTCATTTTCTCCGCTATAACGCATTTTAATTAGGAGTTTTAACATGGATATCATCAATAAAACACTGCGCTTATTTTTCTTTGTGGTGATTGTGCGGCCGATTGTAAAACTCGTAATTGGCCTCAATTTCCGAAATCGTCCCGAGCTACCCAGCGCGGGCCCCGCCATCATTATTGCCAATCACAATAGTCATTTAGACACGATGGTATTAATGTCACTGTTACCGATTCATTTATTAGCAAAAGTACAACCGGTTGCAGCGGCCGATTATTTTCTTAGCAATCCAATAAAAAAATGGTTTGCGACCAAAATCATTGGCATTCTACCAATTCAACGAACGCCCAATACGGATGACAAAAAACCTTCTTGCAATCCACTTGAGCCATGCAAAACAGCTCTCGCTGCAGGGAAAATATTAATCTTCTTTCCAGAGGGTTCACGCGGCGATCCAGAGAGCTTGAGCGAATTTAAATTTGGCATTGCAAAGCTTGCGAGTCAATGTCCCACAACGCCTATTTACCCCATTTACATGCATGGTTTAGGTAAAGCATTGCCAAAAGGACAATTTATTTTGGTACCGTTTTTTTGTGACATCGCATTTAATCCGCCGCTGTATTTTAGCAGCACACCGCAGCAGTTTTATAGCGAACTAAAAACAACATTTAACCAGTTAAAAGAAACGGTAAAGGTGCCCTCATGGGATTAATGAAAAGTGTGGAACCAACCAATAAAGCGGCCAATAACTCACACCTCACCAACCGAGCCGCTAGCATTTGGGGATTACTCGAAGCGACCGTATTCTTTATTGTTCCCGATGTGCTACTAACCTATTTGGCCACTAAACGTGATTGGCCGTTAATGAAAACCATTTTAATGACAACGTTAGGTGCGTTCGTCGGTGGGCTAATCATGCATGGGTTAGGTCATACCAATTATGGGTTGAGTGTTCACCTACTAAATCAGATCCCAGCCATTGATCAAACGATGATAAACACCGTTCAATCGATGCTTGAAGAACTCGGTTTAACCGCTCTATTTTTAGGGCCAATGCTTGGCATTCCGTTTAAAATATTCGCCGTAGAAGCCGCGGCTGCCGATCTAAATCCGATACTATTTTTGCTTATTTCAATTCCAGCACGAATGCTGCGATTTGTTTTACTCGCCTATGCGGCGCGATTAATTGCTACTAGAGTGTTAAGCTCGCTTTCTCAGCGCAGTCTTACTCTAATTTGGCTGGTCGGTTGGGTTGGATTTTACACTCTATATTTTTATCACTTTCCCTAAAGCCAGCCTATCGAAATGATGTAATTTCTAAAACAACCCATTAATGCAGATAAAATAAGAGGAGCGTTTTAAAAGCAGAAAAATTTAGTCTGCCTCTAAGCAAAGCTCAATGGCCGTTTGCGCGAGGAGATTGGCGCCTTGTTCAATGTCGTCCCAATGCGACCATTCGTCAGGCGCATGAGAAATACCTCCAACACTCTTAACAAAAATTAAGGCTGTTGGAACTAAATCTGCGAAAAACTGACAATCATGCCCAGCACCACTCGGCATTTTAATAAAGTCTAAATTGGCGGCCTTGGCATTGCGCAGCACATGGCTTACTAAATCATCAGAAAAATGGCGCGGTTCTAACCAACTGAGCTGTTCATAAGCAAACTTTAAATTATGTTTACGCGCAATGCTCGAAAGCACTTTATTGCATGCATCCGCGACGGCTTTCATCACGGCGTGATCCATATCGCGCCCCACTAGCGTAAAGTGTGCTTCACCCGGAATGGTATGCGCAAAGCCAGGCTTAAGTTCAACTCGGCCAATGGTTAACCGCGTATATTCTGAACCATCTTCATCGATAATTCGGCTTAATTCATGAGCGAAGTCGGCCACCCCCATAAAGGCATCGCTGCGCATATGCATAGGGGCGGTTCCCGCATGATCCGCTTTACCGACAAATTTAATTAACCACTTAAAGACCCCGGAAATACCGTCAACCACACCAACCGCTTGCCGCTCAAGTTCCAATACCGGTCCTTGCTCAATATGCAACTCTAAAAAGGCGCGGATCGTTTTCGGATCGCGTTTGGCATGCAAAGCTTGCTGCAAATCAAACCCACAGGCCTCGAGTGCGTCTTTCAGTCGCTCACCGCTAGGATCTTGTGCCGACTCTAACCACTCTAATGTTAGGTTTCCGGTTAATGCTTGTGCGCCAAGCATGCCGCCAAAGCGACCTTCTTCTTCGCTGGTTCCAATAATTTCAATGGGACGATTGATAGGAATATTTTGTTCTTGAATCACGCGGACGACTTCAAGACCAGCAATAACGCCCAAGGTGCCATCAAACATGCCACCGGCAGGGACTGAGTCAAGATGAGAGCCAATTAAAACGGCGGGTTGCTCAGCAACGTTGCGCGGCTTTGAGGGCACATAACGGCCACAAACATTACCCACACCATCGAGGTGTGCCTGCATGCCCAGCGCTGTAAACTTCGCCAGAAGCCAGCGCCGCGCTTGCATATCCACTTCGGTCAATCCTTGACGATAAATACCTTTATCTTGTTCATTAAAACCGAATTTAGCCAGCTCGTACAAGTCGCGCTCAATTCGGTCAATATTAATGGGGTATTGAAATTTATTTGCGCATGAAGTGGTGATGGAAAACTCCTTACTTACTGTGCATTTTTCTCCACTTGGACATCCACCGCTTGTAATCCGCGATCGGTTTTAGCAATTTTAAATGCAACATTTTGATTGGGTTTCAAATAAAAGTAACCTTTCGATTGGATGCTAGAAGAGTGCACAAATACACTTTGCTTGTCATCTAACTTAATAAAGCCAAAGCCTTTTTTACGATTAAACCAGTCAACTTTCCCGTTTAATTTCCATTTGAATAAACGTGCCATCATTAAATACATAATATGATCCTAACATTACAAAATTACTCATCATCAAAGTCCACCAAACGATAAAAATCGAGCACTGAATATAAACGCTCTTGAGCATAAATAGTGCCCTTCACTAAAGTTCGTTGGTAGCTCACTTCATGAGTATGT
>JABXHQ010000025.1 GCA_013373545.1 Gammaproteobacteria bacterium | reverse complement strand
GCTGTATTTTATTGAGCTTGCGCTGCAACCAAAATAATCGAAAATTAAGTAAATCGGAAGATGTTTGCTGCGAAAAAAATTCATTAAGAATGTTTTCTTGGCGGCTATCTTGCTGACTTTTTCGACGCACTATCTGCTGGAACTTTTGCCGATAGCGACGGGTAAAGACGCGCGTTTCTTTATGTGATGGATCAAGACCAAGATCGCGCAGTGCTAAATAATCAAGTGACTTTTGCAAATAGTCTTTTAACTGTTTATCTACGTAAAGCTTGGTCAGAAAGGACCAATCGTCGGTACAACTGTTAACATCTGCTATAAAAGCATTGGCCGTGGTTCCAAATATTTGGGCACAAGGCTCAAAGCGCGACAGCAACTCATCAAGAAAAGTATCCTGTGCGGATTGTTTGAGTAACTGGTTTACATAGTTAGTGGCAGAGCTTTCTGCTGATTGATAATGCTGTTTAAGCTGTCGCTGTCGTTCAGTTATTCGCGCTCCTTTCAGCGCGGAGGGCAAATCGATGGCAATACAACGATCGGTCGTAAATGGTCCTGTTAAGATATCGTTCAAATCTTGCTCCGCATACACCTAGATCAAATTGAATTGACAGTAGCAACTAGTGTACCAAATTCTAAGGCGTGCTTAGAGCAAGGATTTCGCTATTATCCAGCCTAGCGACTGGTCGTATTGCGCAATAATTTGTTAGTTTCACTAACTAACGGGTAGACTTATCCAGCCCATCGTTGCTTTGCTCTAGCTTATCCAGCATTGACTGACGCCATTTTATTAGCCGCTCAAACGGGGTGAGAACAATAAAATTGCCGAGGATCACCAAAGAAAATCCTATGAGAGTCGATGTGTACCATTGGAAGTTTTCATACAGTGTGCTGAAAATAACGGCGACAAATGGAAATAGGACAATAACGTAACTGGCTTTCTCGCTTCCGATTTCATTAAACAAAAGAAAATAACAGGCAAAGGCGATAACGGTACCAAATAAGCTTAAATAAACCAGAGAGCCCCAATAGCTGAATTGAGTAGAGATTACCCATGGGGTGTCGGTCACAACGGCCGCTAATAATAAAACGATTGTACCGTATAACATACCCCAAGCGTTGCCTTGGATAACAGTAACTTGATTCGCCGAATTGCGCACACTAATCATGTTGCCGAGCGAAGCGAGTAACGTTCCTCCGAGTGCGAGGGACAATCCAATAATGGCTTCGCTAGAAAAGTCGAGGGAACGGATATCGTGCCAAAATAAAGCGATGATTCCACCGACTCCGGCGATCGAACCGACAATGACACGAAGCGCAATGGGCTTGCCAAAGAATAACCGTGTGTTGATGATATTCATGAGGAGCAAAGTGGAAAATGCAATTGACGCCATTGCTGAGGTTAAATAAAGCTGCGCCCAATACAACACTAAATAATTGAAACTAAAATTGAACAGCGCGAGCAAAAATACAAAGCAGTGATTAATGCGCGATAGTCGTAAGTTAATGCCGCGTACCCAACAAAAACCCCACATTAATAATGCGGCAAGTGCGAAGCGAAAAAATAATGACACGAGTGCCGGCACTTCACCGATTTGAAACTCGATGGCAAACCAAGTGGTGCCCCATATCAAAACAGTAGCGAGGTATAACAATGCTGTTTTCATAATAAAACTACTCAACGAATTATCTTAAGAGCGAACTTTACGCGATAATCTGTATATATAACATATACAGAAAAATAAAAATGCAACCTATACAGAATGGCGATATACTATTGCGTTATTAAGCGCGTATTGAGGATTTATCATGGCATTTGCCGTTACCCGTGAACACAATGAATTTCTCTACCAGCAAGTGATCAACTTAGTTCGACAGATGCGTGAACAAGGCACCCTGCAGCCCGGAGAAAAACTTCCCTCATTGCGTAGTTTAGCCGCAAAACTGTCGGTTAGCGTACCTACCGTAAAACAAGGGTACGAAGAACTTGAGCGACTGGGCGAGATCGAAGCACGTCCGAAATCGGGGTACTATCTGGCTTTGCAGTTAAAGCCTGCTGCGGCGCCACGTCGCGCTAAGTTGGCAAGTAAAGCCATTGCCGTAAAGAAGCAATCTTTGATTGAGCAGGTATACGATGCGATCCACACCCCTGGAGTTGTCCCGCTTGGTATTGCTAATCCGGTGGCTGCGTATTCTTCAGAGAAGATGCTTGCTCGAACCATGCGTCGGGTAATGAGCCAGGCCGGTCAATCGGCAATTAATTACGGTCCGATGGATGGCTTCGCACCGCTTAAACGTCAATTGGCTTTACGCTATCTTGATATGGGCTTAACCATTGATCCAGCGGACTTAGTCATTACCAATGGTGCGCAGGAGGCTTTGGCGATCGCTTTACAATGTGTTGCGGGGCCGGGTGATATTATTGCGGTGGAGTCACCATGCTATTTTGGGATCTTAGAGCTGATTGAAAGCCTGGGTATGATGGCGTTTGAAATTCCGCTATGTCCCGATGACGGTGTTTGGCTCGATGATCTAGAGCAAGTATTCAAAACTCAAAAGATTGCGGCGGGTATTTTTTCCACCGCGATCAGTAATCCTTTAGGTTGCAATATGCCAGAGCAAAATCGCCGTGCGTTGGTGGAGCTGATGGAGCATTATCAGGTGCCTTTGATTGAAGACGACGTGTACAGCGATTTGTATTTTTCTGAACACCGAGCAATACCGGCACAGGCTTATAGTCGTAAGCGCACGGTGATTACTTGCTCCTCATTTTCCAAAACATGTGCACCCGGCTACCGAGTGGGTTGGATGATTGCACCGAGATATATTGAGCAAGCTAAGCGCATTAAACGAGCCTTGAGTTGCTCATCGTCGTTAATTAATCAATGGACGTTATCGGAGTTCATCGCTTCCGGAGACTATGACCGTAATATGAAACAATTGCGTCGAACGTTGTTACTGCATCGGGATCGGATGATGGCAATCGTGAAACAATCATTTCCACAAAACACTCGAATTTCTTGTCCACAAGGTGGTGGGGTTTTATGGATTGAATTACCGCCTGATGGTGATGCGACTTTGTTATTTCATCAAGCTTTAACTCATAAGATAAGCATTGCTCCGGGCGCGATTTTTTCACCATCGAACAAATATGCGCGATGTTTTCGAATTAGCTACGGCTTAGCATGGAGTGAACAGGTAGAGCAGTCAATCAAGAAGTTAGGGGAATTAGCGCAACAACAGTACACTTAAAATTTACTGGTTATACTGAAGGCAGGCTTTAATTAAAGTCTTTGACCCACGCAATGAATGTGTTGAGTGGCATAGGCTTAGCATAGTAGTAACCTTGAATATGGGTACAGCCAAACTCATTGATGGTGCTTAATTGCTGTTGACTTTCAATGCCTTCAGCAATCACTTTTTTGTTGAGTGATTGACCTAAATTAATAATGGCCTGAGTAATCACCTTGTCATCATCATCGACTTCAATATCAGAAACAAAACTGCGATCCACTTTTAAAGTGGAAACGGGAAAACGTTTTAAATAAGCCAACGAAGAATAACCAGTACCAAAATCATCAATAGCCAGATCAAGGCCAAGAGAATGTAGCGTATTTAGGCGCTCGATAATGTCATCGGCGTTTTCCATTAAAGTTGTTTCGGTAATTTCAAGAGTGATGTGACGTTCATCTAAACCGGTTTTTGCAATGGCTTTGGTGATCTTTGCGATTAAATCTTCATCATAAAATTGATGCGCCGAGAGGTTAACTGTTACGCCAACGTCAGTTAACTGCGGCTGTTTTTGCCACTCGACGCAGTGACCAAAGGCATTATGTAAAACCCATTTACCAATGGCCAAAATCATACTGTTCTTTTCGGCTGTTTCAATAAACTCAGCGGGGCCAACCAGACCTCTTTGTGGATGATTCCAGCGAATTAATGCTTCTGCTTTGATAACCTTCTTATGCTCAGTATCGATTATTGGTTGAAAGTAGAGTTCAAATTGATTCGACTCCACCGCAAGTTGCAGTTCATCTTGTAGCTTTTTAGTTTGGGTTAACTCCAACTCGAATTCGGGATCATAGTATCGATAAGTTCCGCGTCCGCCACGTTTAGATTTGTACATGGCAAGATCGGCGCTTTTAAGCAACGCTTCAGGAGTGACACCATCATGTGGGTAAATGGCAATGCCGATCGAAACACCGGTTTTAATTTGATGATAATCAAGCTCAACTGCAATCGATAGCTCACGTATTAATCGCTCGGCAATTTGCGCGGAACCCTGACCCACATGGTTAAATTGAGCAATAATTGAGAATTCATCGCCGCCTAAACGAGCAATCATATCAATCCCGCGCAACGTCTCGTTCAAACGTTTGGCTGTAATCTTTAATAAAGCGTCGCCGGTTGAATGGCCGAGCGTGTCATTAACATCTTTAAAGTTATCTAAGTCTAATAGCAGAACGGCAAACTGATGGTTATCGCGCCTTGCCTGCTGAATTTTCTCTGAAAGTGCCAAATTGAACTTGGTGCGATTAGCAAGCCCGGTTAACGGATCGTGCTGGGCAAGGGCAATGAGCTTTTCTTCGATACGTTTGCGTTTAAGGGCGTAGCGAATCGAGCGCTCGAGTAATGAGGCATTTAACTCTTGTTTAACGAGATAGTCCATGGCGCCGGATTGGGTGGCTTCGATATCGACTTCCCGGTTGTCGAGTCCGGTTAACAGGATTACTGCATTCACAACAAAAGTGTTCGATGTGATTGTCCGAGTGAGTTCGATACCGGTTTTTTCACCAAGCATGTAATCGATAAGAAATATGTCGAATGAATGTTGGGCGATTAATTCTAGTGCTTTATCAAAATTGCTGGCCCAGAAAATATCAACGTTGCTGCCATAGGCTTCTTTCAAATAGTCTTCGGCGAGGATGTAATCATCTTCGTCGTCCTCGACTAATAACAAGCGAATGCTGGGCAGCTCAGAGCCTTCTTCCTTTAAGGCATTATTTTTAACGTTCATAGATGCTCGGGTAACTTCACTATCTTAAACCAATAATCGGATAATTTTCGCACTAATTCTACTAGTTTCTCAAACGTTACCGGCTTACTGATATATGAATTTGCTCCTAAATTGTAGCTTTTTATAACATCTTCTTCTTGCTTTGAGGTGGTTAGAATGACTATGGGGATATGCTTTAGGCGCGCATCGTCTTTAATTTCTTTTAACGCTTCGCGGCCGTCTTTACGTGGCATGTTTAAGTCGAGCAAAATGATATCCGGTAGCGGCTCATTAGCCAGTGCGCTGTATTCACCTTGTCGGTTAAGATAGTCGAGTAAGTCTTGTCCATCGCGCGTAAAGCTTATCTTGTTGAGCATGTTAGCTTCGCTAATAGCGTCTTTAAACAGCAGGCGGTCGTCGGGATCATCATCACACATATGGATTTGAATCAGATTATCATTTTTATGCATGTAAAATCCTTATTTATGTGGTTGGTTAGGTAGTTTGATAATAAACTCAGCACCCTCTCCCAGTGCACTGGAAACCATTATCGAGCCACCATGGCGCTCGACAATTTTTCGACATATTGCCAAGCCAATTCCAGTACCTTCATATTCGTTGCGGGCATGCAGGCGTTGAAACACTTCAAATATTCGGTCGGCGTATTGCTCATCCAGTCCTATCCCATTGTCGCGAATGTGTAGCTCAAGAAACGCAGCGTCTTGACTCAGTTTAGACCAGATTGAGACCTTATGCTGACCCTCCGGTTTGCGGAACTTCAGTGCATTGCCAATGAGGTTTTGCAGCAATTGTCTGAGCTGCATTTCATCGCCGTTAATAATACCAAGTGGTTGTACTGAAACTTCTGTACCCGACTCACTAATGGCGACTTCTAAATCAGACAAGACGCCGCTGACCACGTCATCGAGCTGGCAGGGTTTAAAAGGCCGCCCACGGGTAGCGATACGCGAAAAGGATAATAAGTCGTTGATCAGTTGGCTCATTCTCGAAGCCGCTTGTTGCATACGCTTGAGATAGTCTTGTGAACGTTCATCCAGCTGCTCAGCTGAGCGCTCAACAAGCCGATCGCCGAAGGCCTGCACTTTTCGTAGCGGCTCTTGTAGGTCATGGGATGCAACATAGGCGAACTTCTCAAGCTCACCGTTTGAGCGCTTGAGCTCGACTTCTTGTTGTTTAAGCTGTTTCTCGGTAAATCGGCGCACTAGAATTTCTTGGTTGAGCAGTTCTGTTTGTTCTTTAATTCGGCGCGACATTTCTTGGAATTGTCGTGCAAGGGCGCCAATTTCATCTCGCCGCTCTACCGGCAAGCTAATAATTTCTTGGGAAAACCCAAAACTTTTTATGCTACGCAGTAACTCTTTAACTGGGCGGTTAAGCGTGCGCATGGTGGCTAAACCGAGAAAGATGGTAACTAAGGCAATGACCATGGCGGTATAGATCAGTTGCTGATTAATGTCACTGGTAATGGCGGTGATTTTTTCGTAGGGCTGCACCAATGCCAGAATTAGCTGCCGCTCGGGATTGAGGGTATCGAAGTGTAGATGCTGTTTAGCCATGGCGAATTCGGTATCGGTATTCGATTGGTACACTAAACCACTACTGTGCTCTGAGCCGTCGAGAATGGCCTGACTGTATAAATAGTCGGTTTGTATGGTGTATTGGAATGACTCTGGGTTTTCAAAAGAGAATGAACGGCTTGGATCCCCGTGAAAATAGTATTGGCCATCCTCCCGTAATGCGTACAGTTTATGCTGATTATCGATGACTTCACTGGCTTGGTAGAACAACTGGGTCAGATTCATACTAATAACGATAAATCCGTTCAGCTCGTTACCGTCAAATACCGGCGCTACTGCTCGTAACGTCGCGATATGAGGTTGACTGATCTTGCCAAATTCGCGATTAAGACTAAGTTGCGACAGTAAGATTTGGTCGGGCTTTAAGGTTAAGGCCTGTTGAATATAATCGCGATGAATTTTGTTTTGTAGTTCGCTGTTTGGCAATACTTGAATACTGTTATTCTTCCGCCAAGTGACAATAACCTCATGCGCAGCAAGACCTTCTTCATCGGTGCTTAGCCGAATGTAACGTACTTTAAAGTACTGGCGGTTAGCTTGCAGAACTTGATTGAACAAAACGCGTAGACTTTCGAGCCATTCTTCCTGTTGGATCAAAAATAACAGGTCGGTACTGCTGCCTTCTTGGCTTTTAATTAAACCTTTAACTAAGCGTGAGGAAGCCAGGATTTTGGCGTCATTACTGAGTTGCTTGATATCACTTTGCACACTGAGGCGAATAAACGAGAGGTTTTGTTGCAGTTGTTCATATTTTTCGGTGCGTAATACACTGTTAAGGTGGTAGGACACCACCGCAACAATGGTTAATGAGGTAAACACTACGAGGCCGACGATCAGCAATAAGAATTTAGTTTTTATTGTCCAATTAAAGGCCATGGAGATCAGTTATTCCGTTTAATCTGCGGTGGTGTTGGTCCGTGCGGCCGGTTCTCCGGCGGCGAATGTTATTCCTCTACCAACTATAGCTTATCCGAGTTAATCAGCGGCCCCCTTTTTTGGGTTTTGCGTCGATTAAATTATCCTCATTAAAAATATTGCGACTTTCCGCTTCTAAGTCCTGCTCCGGCGCACGGCGTTGGATTTCTTGACGAAAAGTCTTAAATTGATCACTGAACTCGGGCATGCCCAGCTCTTTCAGCAGCGCTTGATACTTTTTCACCGGCGTTTTACTAAATTGCTCGAGGGTTGCTTCCAAGTCGGTATCGAGTATTTTTCTTGCCACCAGCGCGGCGGTCATTTGCGCAACGCTTAATTCATAATCATCGCGCCAGCTACCAAGCAACTCTGGGTTTACCTTAAACTCTTGGCATAAGCGCTCAAATGCTTGTTGCTGCTGCTCGCGGGCGACAAAGTCAATGTTGATTAGCCAGCGATCCAGTGCTTTATCGCCAGTACGGTAGTCAATGGCGCTGACGGATAGACTGAGGCTGACCAAACAAAGGAGGAAAAACGTGCGCATTTTGATTCCTTAAGTAGGTTAAAATCGGCTGTATATGCCTTATTGAAAGCTAAGCTTGGCTCGGAGTCTAGTGGTCAGTCGACATTTTTCAAAATAGCTGAATAAAAAGTCACCATTTCACAGTGAAATGCGTATAATACGCGCCTCAAAATTTTTATGAGTATTGATCAGTGATTGAGAAGTTAAGAAACATAGCGATTATCGCGCACGTTGACCATGGTAAAACAACCCTAGTTGATAAATTATTACAGCAGTCTGGCACTTTAGGCGACCGTGCCGCGCCAACTGAGCGAGTAATGGACTCCAATGATCTCGAAAAAGAACGTGGAATTACCATTCTTGCCAAGAATACTGCTATCAGCTGGAACGATTACCGCATCAACATTGTTGATACTCCAGGACACGCCGACTTTGGCGGCGAAGTCGAGCGGATCATGTCGATGGTTGATTCAGTATTATTGCTGGTTGATGCCGTTGATGGGCCAATGCCACAAACGCGATTTGTGACGCAAAAAGCCTTTGCTCAAGGCCTAAAGCCGATTGTTGTGATCAACAAGATTGACCGACCTGGCGCACGTCCAGATTGGGTTATGGATCAGGTTTTTGACCTATTCGATCGCCTCGGTGCTACCGATGAGCAACTTGATTTCCCAGTGATTTATGCCTCAGCGCTCAATGGTTTCGCCAGTGACGACCCAACCGTGACCAGTGGTGACATGTCGCCGTTGTTTCAAGCGATTGTTGATATGGTTGAGCCGCCAGCGGTTGACGTTGATGGACCATTCCAAATGCAAGTTTCTCAGCTAGATTACTCCAGCTATGTGGGTGCAATCGCAGTTGGGCGGGTGAAGCGCGGTAAAGTTACCCCAAATATGCCGGTAACCATTGTTGACCGCAACGGTAAAACGCGCCGTGGCAAAATTGGCCAAGTGCTTGGTTACATGGGTCTCGAGCGCAGCGAAGTGACCGAAGCCACTGCTGGTGACATCATTGCTATCACTGGTATTGAAGCACCGAAAATTTCCGATACTATTTGCGCCCAAGAAGCCGTTGAAGCCTTGCCGGCATTAACCGTCGATGAGCCAACGGTTACCATGACTTTCCAAGTGAATACCTCACCTTTTGCGGGTAAAGAAGGCAAGTTTTTAACCTCGCGTCAAATTCTTGAGCGTCTTGAACAAGAATTAATTCACAATGTTGCGTTGCGTGTTGAGCAAACCGATGATCCGGACAAGTTTAAAGTTTCTGGTCGCGGTGAACTTCACCTTTCAGTATTAATCGAAAATATGCGTCGCGAAGGTTTTGAGCTTGCCGTTTCTCGCCCAGAAGTCATTATGCGTGAAATTGATGGCGTATTAATGGAACCTTATGAAAATTTAACAATCGATATTGAAGAAGAACATCAAGGCTCGATCATGGAAAAGCTTGGTTTGCGTAAAGCCGAGATGAACAACATGGTACCCGATGGCAAAGGTCGCGTTCGTTTAGACTTTATTATTCCATCACGTGGCTTAATTGGCTTCCAAACTGAGTTTTTGACCGCAACGTCGGGCTCTGGATTGATTTATCACACGTTTGAACGTTATGACGTGGCGGTTCCAGGGGCGTTAGCACAGCGTCACAACGGCGTACTTATTAGTAACGGTGACGGCAAAGCGCTCGGCTATGCATTATTCTCGTTGCAAGAGCGTGGACGGTTGTTCCTAGGCCACGGTGTTGAAGTCTACGAGGGCATGGTTATCGGTATTCACTCTCGCGATAACGATCTCACGGTGAATCCGTTGAAAGGAAAGCAGTTAACCAATGTTCGAGCTTCCGGTACGGACGAAAACTTAGTGCTAACTCCACCTATTGTGTTTACACTTGAGCAAGCTCTTGAGTTTATCGACGACGATGAATTGGTTGAAGTGACGCCTAAGAGTATTCGAGTTCGTAAAAAGTTGCTGAAAGAACACGAGCGTAAGCGCGCTTCACGACAAGGATCTTAAATATGACTACTGGCCGCCATGCATTAACAGTATTAACGACAATATTACTTATTGCAGGTTGTGCCAGTACTAGTGGCTCTGAAACCGGCTGGTTTAAGTTTGTGCAAGCCATTTTTGGGTATCAAGAGCCACCGAAAGCAGAGTCTGTTGGCGAGTCTTTGTCGCGCGAATATGACCGCTGCTTAAAAGTTGATCCAAATCGTAATTGTGTGCAAATTGCTTATGATCGCGTGCGTGTCGCGCAGGGATTGGATCCAGCTCCGATTCCGGAAGGCTATGTAGTGATCGTTGAAGACACGATTGCGCGCAAGCGAGCTGAGCAAGCGGCGCAGGAAAAAGCGGCTAAGGAAAAGGCCGAACAAGAAGCCAAACAGGCAGAAGATTCACAAGAGCCGCACTAGGCGCTCGTCAAAGCATAAAAAAACCGGCCAGTTGGCCGGTTAAAGTGTCAATATATGCAGGTAGGAGATTGACGCTTCAAATTCTAAAACCTTTCATGCTGCGATTCTGTAAGCGCACCTGCCTTCATAATGTAAGTCATTGTCCATTCGCAAAAAGAGATTTTTTTATCTCCCTTGATTAAAACTCAATTTCTCATGCTACCATTAACGAGGAAATGGAAAATCGACTTGTGCAGTAGCGACAAGTTGAGTTGTTATTCACTGACTTCATTTGGCCAGTAGCGAAGACTATGCAGGTACTCTTTCCAGAAATAAAACCTTACCAATCAGGCTTTCTTGATGTTGGCGACGGCCATCATGTGTTTTTTGAAGAGAGTGGATCGAAAGACGGCGTGCCGGTCTTGTACATCCATGGTGGTCCCGGCACCGGCTCGGTGTCCTACCATCGACGATTTTTTGATCCAGAGAAGTATCGCATCATTTTGCTAGACCAGCGAGGCTGCGGGCAATCTAAAGCTAAGGATGCGTTAGCCGCGAACACCACCGATCACCTACTGAGCGACATGGAGGCCCTACGAGAGCACTTGAATCTCAAGCGTTGGGTAATTTTTGGTGGTGGTTGGGGGGCGACTTTGGCCTTGCTTTACGCGCAAAAATATACCGAGCGAACGCTAGGTCTTGTCTTGCACTCGGTATTTCTCGGTCGCCAGCAAGATATCGATTGGATTTTTGATGTCGGTGTGCCGCGTTTGGTGCCGGACTACTGGGAGGAGTTTGCGCAATCTTTACATGCCACCGATCGAGCAAATTTGTTAGATACCTTCTCCAGTCGCCTCGAGGGCAGTGATGATTTAGCGCGGATGGCAGCGGCAAAAAGTTGGGCTATTTGGTATGCGCGCTCAAGCTTATTGCATCACTCCAGCGCGTGGATCAAGCGTTTTAACGATCCTCATGTCGCAAGTACGACTGCTCGTATTCAAGCCCATTACTTTCGACATAATTGTTTTATAGAAGACAATCAGGTTTTGAGCGATGCTCACAAACTCGAAACCGTTCCCGGCATTATTGTTCATGGTCGCTTTGATCTATTGTGCCCGCTTGATTGCGCGTGGCAGTTGCAAGCGAACTGGCCGACTGCAGAGTTGCATATTATTCGTGATGCTTGCCATGCGAATTTGGATCCAGGTATTACCGATGCATTGGTTCGAGCAGCGCGTGACTTACATAAAATGGTGACTCATGATTGGTCTGATTCAGCGAGTGACTAACGCTCAAGTTATCGTTGATTCAAACGTCTGTGGTGCAATCGAAAGCGGTATCCTTGCGTTAATTGGCGTTACCCAAGAGGATGACTCCGCGCGTATGAAAAAACTCGCTGATCGCATCATGAATTATCGTATCTTTGCCGATCAAAATGGCAAAATGAATCTTAATGTTAAGCAAATCAATGGTGGATTGCTATTGGTGCCGCAATTTACCTTAGCGGCCGATACACAATCAGGTTTGAGGCCTAGCTTTAGCACCGCCGCGCCGCCGCAAATGAGTGAACAGCTATTTCAACAACTGGTTGACTACTGCCAGCAACAAATGGCCCCGGTTGCCAGTGGCGTTTTTGGCGCCGATATGGATGTTCATTTATGCAATCAAGGCCCTGCCACATTTTGGTTAGAAAGTTAGTCCGCGCAACTTTCCCCGTACAGTTGATGTAGCCGCTTATCCGTGGATTCGAGTTTCTCGGTGGCATCAAAAAAATGTCGCGACTGCCAAAACACACCCATTCCAGAAAAATGTTGTTCAATGATAAGTCGGCCTTCTTCAGGCTGCAATGAAACATCAATCGTATAGGTTTGAGCAACCAACTTTAATTGCAAAGGTTGACTGTTGACGTTAGTGACTTGCAGTTTTGCAAACGGCTGCTCATGTGTTGTGATTAATTCATACTCAAGCAAATAGTTTTCAGTTGAGGGTTGCTTTGTTGCGGTTGATAGCCAGCTAGTCACAAAAGCTTCATTGGCTAACTGGCTTGCGAGTTCATTTTTATTAACTTTACAGGCGATCGACGTCGTCATTGTATGCACCGGCACAAACATTCCCAATGATAGAAACAACAAAAGTACACCGGTTAATACTTGGATTATTCTAATGACCGTTTTCATTAAGCAATTTTTCCTCTTAACTCACTTACCTTGCTTTGCAAGTCTTTTGCTGTTACCTGCTCTGGTGCAACAGCATCGTCAATACTAAATGATATTTTTGACCAGAAGCGCTTGGGAATCGTCCCCATTGCGGGTCCATCTTTACGACTAAAAAAGCTACCCCATAACCCAGATATCGCCATCGGTACAACAGGAACCGGAGTACGTTCAATAATTTTTTCAATGCCCGGTTTAAAAGTATTTATATTTCCGTCGGCAGTAATCTTCCCTTCGGGAAAAATACACACCACTTCACCGGCTTCCAAGTATTCCGCAATCTTATCAAAGGCTCGATCCATAAGGGCTTGGTCCTGATGCGCGGGTGCGATGGGTATTGCTTTGGCCGTACGAAAAATAAAACTTAAGATTGGCGTTTTAAAAATTCGATGATCCATAACGAAACGAATCGGTCGACGACAACAACCAGCAATAATGAGTGCGTCCATAAAACTAACATGATTACAGACCAGAACGGCAGCACCCTCTTCTGGAATTTTTTCAAGGCCTTTTAATCGAATACGATAAAAGATGTTAATGAAGATCCAAACCAGAAATCGCATAAGGAATTCTGGCACAACCGTAAATATATAAATGGATACCAGCGCATTGAGAATGCCGCTAACTAGTATAACCTCAGGAATAGTAAAGCCCAAGCTAAGTAAGCTTATGGCCATAACTCCTGATAGCACCATAAAGAACGCGTTTAATATATTATTTGCGGCGATAACACGGGAAACATGATTCTTACTACATCTTTGCTGAATAAGCGCATACAGTGGAACGATAAAAAAGCCAGCGAAAACCCCAATGAAAGTTGCATCAAGCAACACATGCCAGTTATTCCAAGAAGATAGAAATTGCGCCAAAGTTAACGTTGGTAGCGCATTGGATGCATTATTAGCAAAATACATATCGACGCTAAATAATGTCATACCAATGGCTCCGAACGGCACCAACCCAATTTCTACTTTGCGACCAGACATTTTTTCACATAGTAAAGAGCCGACACCAATACCAATCGAAAATGCCCCCATTAGTGTCATAAAGACTAACTCGTTGCCGCCTAATGTTGAACGGCTATAGGTGGGCAATTGAGCAAGTATGGTGGCACCAAAAAACCAAAACCATGAAATACCAAGTACCGAGAGCAAGACGGTTCGGTTTCCTTTCACGTACTTGAAGGTTTTGATGGTTTCAGTTAATGGATTCCAATTGATTTTTAGGCTCGGCTCAACAGCTGGTAGTTGGGGAATTGCGCGGGCCGATAAATAGCCCAAAATGCTCACCGACAATAACGCGACGGATACCGCAATAATACCATAGGGCTCTAATCGAGTAATTGCTACGCCGACGATCAACCCGAGCAAAATAGCAAGAAAGGTGCTCATTTCTACCAAGCCATTGGCACCGACCAAATCTTTCTCTTTCAGGTACTGCGGCATAATGGAGTATTTTACCGGACCGAACAGTGTTGATTGCAGACCCATTAAGAATAATACAGCCAATAAGAAGGTTATATTGTTGAGGTAAAAGCCAATACAGGCGAGCACCATAACAAAAATTTCCATTAATTTAATAACCCGTATTGCTGTGGCTTTCGGATACTTTTCGGCAAATTGTCCACTGGTTGCCGAAAACAAAAAGAACGGTAAGATAAAAATTATTGAAGCTAAATTTACCAAAAATCCGCTGTTATCCGTTTCTGCTATCGTTTTATAAGCGAAGATGGTGATCAATGCATTTTTAAAAACATTGTCATTAAAAGCACCGAGTGCTTGAGTAAGAAAAAAAGGGAAAAATCTTTTTTCTTTTAATAAGTGAAATTGATTTCCAGACATAAAGATTCTCAGAAATTATAGAATAGCCTCATCTATCGGCCAATCGAATAGTTGAGTTGAATTGAGTGTGGTAATTGCGACTAAAACATCATGAGGAATATTTTTAAGTGCGGCTAATTGCTGACTGACTTCCTCGATATGGATAGGTTCACAGCGACCCTTTGCCGGTTTAGGCTTCAATGTGCGGGGCAATAAATAAGGAGCATCGGTTTCGATTAACAGCCGCTCATTGGGAATTACGTCTATCGCTCCCTGTAACTCGGCATTACGTCGTTCATCGCAAATCCATCCTGTGATACCAACATAACAGTTGAGCTCTAAATACCCTTGTACTTGTTCTTCCGAGCCAGTAAAGCAATGAATGACTTTTTTTAGCTTTGGATGTTGTGCTAACAAACTTAACATTTCTTTATAGGCATCGCGCTCATGAAGTAACACAGGAAGATTGTGTTGCAATGCCAATTCAAGTTGTTTAGAGAAGACTTCCAGCTGGATTTCCGGTTCTGAAAAATTACGGTTAAAGTCCAATCCACACTCACCTATCGCAATAACATAGGGAGATTCAAATAGTGCGCTGAGTTGTTCCCAAGATTGTGCGGACATTGTTTTGGCATCATGTGGATGACAGCCAGCGGTTGCTCGTAAATATTGTGGGTATTGGGCACAAAGCTCCACCGCTTTTTGAGAGCTTTCTAGGCAAGTGCCAACCACCAGCATGCGCTTAACACCTTTTTCAACGGCATCTTGAATCACTTGCTCACGATCATTATCGAAGCGCTTATTAGTGAGGTTTACACATATGTCAGTCCAAATATTCATATTGTTATCCTAGCTGAACAGGCTTTATTGAAAAGCATTTTATCAGTCGTTGCAACTTATGTTCATTGCGGTATTAAATAGTGGTACTTAATTCTCAGTTGCAATAAAAAGGAATTTCGTAGCCCTGCTGTAACCAATCTTGATTGATAAAAGTTAAAAATTGTGATGAATCATAACTGTGCCAGCGAAAGTCACCGGAAATCGTCTCTGCTTTAATCTTTAGCTGTGGAGCGTCGAGGGTTAACCACTCACTTTTAGCTCCGGCTAACAGGGTTAACGACTGTGCTCCGTTGCGCGGCTTATGAGTATCGAACCACTCTATTTTGACCGCTTGTTGACAATAATTAACGAAAGCCACGGCTAACGATTCTGGCGCCGTCGTTGCGCTGGTTCGGGGATACGCAAATGCCGCGACCATTTTATCAATTGCGGTCAGTGTATTACTTGGAATGAGATCGGTGTTGTGGTCATCTAACCATTTAGCGCTGATTGGATAGCTCATTATTGAATGGGCATCGAAGGGCGTGTAGTGCCGGGCTTTGCGCGGCAATGGCTGCATCAGCTGCTCGCAATTGGTCGACTCATCAAGTGTTAGTAATTGTTCACAGCGCGCTACTTGCTGCGCTCGCCAGCGATACCCAAAAGGCCAATCTGGGTGGCGAAATTCATGCTCGAGTCCGATAGCATGTCCTAGCTCATGCATAACAATGCGTCGCTTTTGCGCTAATGAAACTTGCGCTGATCCGAGACTACCAAGCAGCATAGTGGGTTGCGTGTCATGCAGTTGCGAGTGGCGACCTAAAAAGCTACCGTCGAATGAATGGAAAGCAATGCGAATATGACTGGCGGCTGGACGATTTTGAGTGACGACAAAGCGCAGATTAATATGCTTTTCCCATTCATTTGTGGCAGTCACAACCAAGCTGTGCTGTAACGGAGTTGGATCAATGAGCCATACCGTCAGCTGACTATTTTGCGGCCATAATTCTTGCCATGCCACGGTCGCTGCGTGAGCGCATAGCATATGCAACATTAGCCAATTAATAAGAATTAACTTTACGAATGGTTTAGTCGTTGGGTTCAAGGCTTTGATACAGTAAAATACCGGAACTGTTGATTAATTCGGGTTATTAGTATGCAACAATCTCCTGTTATTGCACCATCTATTTTATCGGCTGATTTTGCTCGGCTTGGGCAAGAAGTTGCCGATGTTTTGAAGGCTGGAGCCGACTGGGTTCACTTTGATGTTATGGATAATCATTATGTCCCTAACTTAACGATTGGGCCAATGGTTTGCGATGCACTGCGCAATTATGGTATCGAAGCGCCAATTGATGTGCACTTGATGGTGAAACCGGTCGACAGAATTATTCCTGACTTTGCTAAGGCGGGCGCCAGTACGATAACCTTTCACCCGGAGGCTTCCGAGCATGTGGACCGCACTTTGCAATTGATTCGCGATAGCGGCTGTAAAGCAGGGTTAGTGTTAAACCCGGCTACGCCACTTAGTGTGTTAGATTACGTTATGGATCGTCTGGATATGATTTTGCTTATGTCAGTCAACCCTGGTTTTGGCGGTCAAAAGTTCATTCCCAACACTTTGACTAAGTTGCGCCAAGTACGTCAGATGATCGACCAAAGTGGCTTAGATATTCGTTTAGAAATTGATGGCGGAGTGAAGGTTGATAATATTGGCGAAATTTATGCGCATGGCGCTGATACCTTTGTTGCTGGCTCGGCAATTTTCAATACGGCAGATTACCAAGCGACCATCGACAGCATGCGCCGTGAAATTGATCAAGCCAAGTAAATACGGGCGCAAAGCGTTAATATATGGCAGTAGTGGGCTAAGTAAATGATATTAATGATCGACAATTACGATTCATTTACCTACAACTTAGTGCATTACTGTCAGTCGCTAGGCGCCAACTTGGTAGTTAAGCGTAACGATGAAGTGACTATTGCTGATATTGCTGCACTTAACCCAGATAAAATAATGATATCACCGGGGCCATGCGATCCGAGCAAAGCGGGTATATCGATGGCTGTGATAGAGGCTTTTGCTGAAAAACTTCCTATTTTAGGTGTCTGCTTAGGACATCAAGCTATTGCACAAGTGTTTGGCGCTAACATCGTGCGAGCGCCAAAGGTTATGCATGGTAAAACTTCTGAGATTCACCATCGGCAACAAGGCGTTTTTCAGCACCTTCCTAGTCCGTTTAAAGCGACGCGTTATCATTCTTTATGTATTGAAAACGCTTCGTTACCACAAGAGTTCAGCCTAACGGCGTGGACCGAAGACGACGGGCAAGCGGACACCATTATTATGGGAATTGCACATAAAAGCCTGTCGCTACAAGGTGTTCAATTTCATCCTGAATCAATCGCGACTGAGTGCGGTATGCAGCTGATCAAAAACTTCTTACAGTGAGTCATCGGGTAAGTATTACCAGCGCCGCTTCCTTGACCAAAGCCAAATACCGCTGATCGCTAAAATCATAAATAACAGCGCCATAAAGTCCATGATATATGGGCCAATCGGACCGAATAGTCGTCCACTGTGTAGATCTAAGGTTATGCGCTCGTAGGTTAGCGATTGCTGTCGTACATAATGAATAATCGATTCTGCACGCTCTGCGGGCAATTGACTCTGCTGCTGCCATGGTGGCGCCAATACGAATTGAATAGGGTTGACCGAGGATAAGTCTGGCTGCAGCTGAAAGATACCATTGGCAGCCTGGAATATCGCAGGTTTTGGTTGGTTACTCACTTGAGTGATTGGAAGTTCAACTTCGGAGGGGTAATCAATATTATCGACTAGCTCGAGTTGTGCAGTAAAAATGCTGTATTTAAATTCAAAGAAAACCAATAAAAAATCGTCATAATCAACAGCGCCTACCAACTTACCATAGGTTTGACCGGCTGCTTTGTCGTTGATGAAAAGTAAATCTTCAGTTTGGCTAATGGTTTTTCCGTTAACCGCGTAATTGGAATTGATCTTTGGGTAGCCGATGCCGTAATAGTTAATTAGCCAATCGCTGCTAACATTTTTTTTCTCAAACCCAAACTCAGTAGAATGCTGCAACAAAAATCCAGTGATGGACAGCAATACCAAAAATAAACAGGAAATGACGCCGAGCCGACGATGCCAACGATGTAAGTGAAAGGCAACTTTAGGGTTTAGCCGCCGCTGTTTTTTGCTCATGGACTTCTTCAAGTTGTAATTGCTTATCCAAATAGAGCGCGACCTTGGCCATCTTATTTAATGCTCTAACCGATAGAGTCGCACCGGTGATACCGTCAATGGTTTGGTCCAAGTCTAACGATTTGTCGAGTTGAGCGCCAATATATTGTTCGGTGAAAAAGTCTTGGCGAACTTCATAGCCACGGCTTTCGCGATAAATGAGAACTTTAACTTGTTGAATTTTTCCTGCGCTGATTGAAAAGCCAGTGGTAATTGGGTGTTCTTTACCAATTTCTTCTAGGATCCAAGCGGACTTCTCTGGCGTCGCCCAATATTTAATGCGTAGCTTGCGTGGTTTGTGACCTAAGATTTTCGTAAGTGCTTCTTTATGCGGGGCGGTGATCCAAAAATACTGAGGCTTGGGTGGGTTGTCGAATTGCTGTTGAATAAATTGTTGCGGTTGCAGGTAGACATCCTCTAGTGCAAAGAGGTTGGCGCAAAAAAATGTTAAACAAATAAAAAATTTCTTCATCTTAGCCTGCTATGAGGTGGTGTAAAACACCACCTCTATTCTAGCATTTAGAATTGATAACCAATACCAACGTTGTAACCAGAGCCATCTTGCGCACCGAGTCGATTTTCAGTGTCGAACTTGATTACAACATTCGGGTGTAGCCAGTAGTTAACACCAACATTGACTTGACGCATTTCAGTATCAATGGTGTTTGCTGAGCCAGCGGTATTGTCCCAAACGGAATAACGAGCAAAGAAACCAAATTCTTCGTTGAGGCGATAGGCTGGTTCAACAAAGTAGCCATTTTGTTGATCTTTGCCAAGTATATCCGCTAACTCGCTGTCAATATCCCATTGTGCCCATAAAGCACGTATCGCAAAAGGTCCATTGCTGTAGGCGGTATGAATTTCAATCAAGCGCGCGCTCGCATCGGCGGCGCCTTGGGTAATGTCATCTTGATGCTGCAATGAGCCTGCGATCTCAAGACCGGGAATTCCGGTGTACTTTAAGCGCGTCGTATAAGCGAAGCTGTCAGCATCGGCTTTTGCTACTTTTTGTCGACCGCTACGAATATTAAAATCAGCTGGGTCAACACTTAGGCCCGAATGTGAAGCAAAGTCGAGCGAAAAACCATCTGCAAAACGGTAGGTGACAGCTGCACCGGCTTCCCACCAAGTGGTTGGAATAATATTTTTCTCAATCGGGTTGCGCTCAACTCCGTAAAAGGTATCGGGCTCATGAGTTTCATTTAAGATGCCTACAGGTACTAGAAATAGACCACCTTTTAATGTGGTGCTCGCGTTAATGTCATACTCAATGTACGCTTGCTCCAGCTCAACAGCCCCTGGTTTACTTTCACCTGCGTAGGAGTGCTCAATCTCTAGCTCTGAGAAAAAACGTAAATTGTCGCTAAATTGATGACTAATAAATAAAACAAAGCGGTGAAAATCAATATCTTCATCAGTACCAAAGTTGTTGTAGTGCAGCTCTCCGTAACCACCAATATTAGTATGAGTGGCGGCAGCCGGGGCCGCTTCGACAGCTTCTACCGCTAAATTAACTTTTTCTTCAAGCTCGGCAATTTTCTTGGCTTGCTGATCCAGAGCTTTCTCTAGTTCTTCGCGCGTTAGGGAATCGGTTTCTGCTTGAACACCGAGCGATAAGGCTGCAAGCGTTGGCAATACTAGCTTGTGGTACATTCGGGAAAACTCCATTGTGAATAAGATTTTAGTGCGGCAATTATATTGATTTATAATCTAAATGCAAATCATTTTCATTACAATTCAATTAAAAGATACAGCTCAGCGAAGATTAATATGAATGCAGTAAATAATGGAGAGGAAAAAGTTGTGAGGCATGACCTTCGGAGCTAACGAGCTCCGAAAATCACCATTGTCTTGCCTTTAACTGAAATATGACCTTGCTCTTCTAGAACCTTAAGCACACGTCCTACCATCTCACGAGAGCAGCCAACAATACGACCGAGTTCTTGGCGAGTAATTTTGATCTGCATGCCATCAGGATGCGTCATGGCATCAGGCTCTTTACAAAGGTCCAAGAGCGCGCGCGCAACCCGCCCAGTGACATCCATAAATGCTAAGTCACCAACTTTGCGACTGGTGTTGCGCAAACGGATTGCCATTTGACCTGATAGACGCATTAAGATAGAGGGGTTTTGCTCAACTAATTGCTGAAACTTATTGTAGCCAATTTCAGCAATCTCGCTTTCGGCCTTAGCTTTGACCCAAGCACTGCGAATATCTTGGCCATCAAACAAACCCATCTCACCAAAGAAGTCTCCGGCATTTAGATAGGCAAGGACTAACTCACGCCCATCATTATCTTCAATGACGACTGATACCGAGCCTTCAAGGATAAAATAAAGCGAATCCGACTTGTCACCTTGATAAATAATGGTACTTTTAGCCGGATAGCGACGACGATGGCAGTGCGAAATGAACCACTCCATAGTCTCATCTTTGGCAATAAACCTAGGTAATGACATATGATGCCTGTCTTTTTATGACGGTAGTTTTAACGTATTGACTAACTGTAGCATAAAGTTATGTTACAGGTGTAGATATAATTAAATCAGTTAGTTACTCAATTTAGTTAATTAATTCATTCAAGAATTGGAAGCAAACTATGAAAGCAAATGTAATTTGGAAAGGCGGGTTAAACTTCGAATCAACAACTGAGTCCGGTCGCTCTATGATGCTCAGTGGTAATGGTGAGCATATGTCGCCCATGGAATTGGTGTTACAGGCCGTCGGCGGCTGCTCTTCAATCGATATCGTGATGATATTGCAAAAGGCGCGGCAATCGGTTGAACATTGTGAGTGTGTGCTTACTGCGGAACGAGCTACGACTGATCCGAAGGTGTTCACGAAAATTCACGCGCACTATCTGGTTTCCGGTGAGGCTTTATCGGAGAAGCAAGTGGCGCGCGCCTGTGAGCTTTCAATGGAAAAATATTGCTCAGTTTCTTTGATGCTAAAAGGCCGTGTAACGGTTACACATAGCTTTGAAATCGTTGAGTAGAGAAGTTGTTGACAAAATGAATACAATTGTATACATTTGTATTAAGCATGCATGCAATGAAACATTTGGAGTCAAACTATGACGGGTCGAACCGTACCGTTAAGTGTTCGAGTATCGCACGACGATGCAGAGTTTTTGGCATCGCTTCAAATAGAAGGTGCTGATACTCCGAGCGAGAAACTGCGCGCCTTGATTCAAGAAGCAAAAAGAAGACAAGAAGCGGCACATGGTTTTGCAGAAGCGCAGACCGAATTGAGGCGAGTGATTGCGCCGCTAATTGAACGTGTTCAAGCTTTCGAGTCGGAACACGAGGTATACAGCCAACTGGTTCACTTGTCGTTAGAGTGGATTCCCGAGGCGATGGCAGAATTGGTATCTCAGCGTTTTGTATTACGTAAAGATACGTCAGAGGAAAAGTTCCGCGACTTTGAAAGGCGGGTAACGGATCGCGTATTTCGTTTAATCGAAGGATATTTGCGCTTAGCCATTACCCAAGATTGCGAGGGTTATGACTCGCAAGTTGTACATAAGCGTTTGCCCAGAATCGAGCAACTTGTTCGCTTGTTACCGATGAAGGAGGCTGACTCTTAGATTATTTCGCGGTACCAAAGGATAGCGATAAAGGAGGTTGTATGGCGTTTTTAATAGTAATTTTCGGCTCAATCATTGTTTTTCCGAGTTGGGCATTCGAAATTTGTTCGCTGGCTTCTTTTATCGGTATTTTATTAATAGCGATTAAAATTTTGGCAAATGCGCCGCGACAATCGACGCATCAAAAAGTTGAACCCAGCGATGCTTCGGCTGCTTAAATGCGGTAGACAATGGTTTTCATAAATTTAGCGGTAATCTGCATCGCCTTTTTCACGGGTTGCGGCAGTTGCGCCCCACCTGCTGCCAGCGCAGCGGTGGCATGATGTAATTCATCTTCACGCATTTGTTGCAAAATAGCTGCGGAAGCACGATCTTCTGCAGGAAGCTGCGAAAGGTGATGCTCAAGGTGTGCTACAACTTGATGTTCGGTTTCGGCGACAAAGCCAAGTGACCATTTATCGCCAGCTAAGCCAGCCAACGCACCGATTGAAAAAGATCCTGCGTACCATAAGGGGCTAAACAAACTTGGTTTAGCGCCAAGTTCGCGCAGTCGTTGATCGCACCATTGCAGGTGATCGTTCTCCTCTACAGCCGCTTGTTCCATTTGTTGCCGAACACCATCAAGACGGGCGGTCAGGGCCTGTCCTTGATACAAAGCTTGAGCACAAACTTCGCCACAATGATTGATGCGCATCAAGCCGGCTACATGGCGGCTTTGTTCAGCACTCAATGGCGTTGGTTCGAGGTGCTGCGCTGGGTTTTCTCGGGCGGTTGTAGGGTAACCGCCAGCAAGAGTGCGCAGTGCATTATCGGCAGACTTGAGAAGGTTGTCTAAAAATGTAAGGCTTCGCATCAGATTTATGCAATAATTTTTGTTTGATATTTGGCTAGTTTAACTTATACAGAAGAGATTGAAACCCTTTGTTGAGTGCAATGACTCAGACAACTGATATACATCAAAGGAACTTATTTTTATGAGTGGTGTTAGTGACCGTCGTGACTTAGAGCTATTGATAAAGTCGCGAAACCCGATCGTTGGAATTGAAAGCCATGAAGAAAACCGGGTGCTAAAGTTACTGGTGGACATTGCCAGAGATTTAAATAAGCCAATGTTTACTTGGGATATTGTGGATGGCTTGAAACGTTCCGGTCTTCTAGATGAGTTTGATGCACTTGCCGAAACCAGCAAGCCCGAAGAAATGTTGCGCCATATTTTAGCTGCACATCGCCCTTCTATTTATGTTTTATGTGACTTTCATCCTTATGTTGAAGATTCTCCTGCAATTACTCGTCTACTAAAAGAATTTATCTTAAACCAAAGTGAACATGGGCATACTCTGGTTTTGGTCTCTCATCAATTGAAACTTCCTGAGGAGATCAAACGCTTTGTCTCGCGGTTTGAATTGGAGCTACCAGGCAAAGATCAGCTTAACCGTATGATCCGCAGAGAAGCCACGATTTGGGCGCAACGAAATGGTAAAAAGGTCCGTACCGACTCTCGAACACTAGAGCGATTAATCAATAATTTACACGGCTTAACGTTATCGGATGCAACGCGACTGGTGCGAAATGTTATTACCGACGATGGGGCTATTACTGAAGATGAAATCCCTGCCATCAATAAGGCAAAGTTTGAGCTATTGAACATGGATGGGGTACTAAGTTTTGAATATGAAACGTCAAAGTTTGCGGAAGTTGGTGGGCTTAATAACCTCAAACGTTGGTTGCAGCAACGAGAAGTCGTGTTTCACCGGCGCGTAGAGATTGAGTTGGATCCTCCAAAGGGATTGATGCTAGTTGGCGTTCAAGGAGGTGGTAAAAGTCTTGCCGCGAAGGCCGTTGCGGGTATGTGGAGTGTTCCGCTATTACGTTTAGATTTTGGTACTTTATACAATAAGTATCATGGTGAGACTGAGCGTAACTTACGAGAAGCTTTAAAAATGGCCGAATTAATGGCTCCTTGTGTTTTATGGTTTGATGAGATTGAAAAAGGTCTATCAACACAAGATCATGATGGGGGTACTTCACAACGAGTTCTTGGCACACTACTTACTTGGATGGCTGAAAATGATAAGCCAGTGTTTGTTGTTTCAACCGCGAATGATATTTCTAGATTGCCCCCTGAACTTATCCGTAAAGGACGACTTGATGAAATATTTTTTGTCGATCTGCCTGATTCGTCAGCGCGGGAAGAAATTTTTGCCATTCATTTGACTAAGCGAAAACAAAATAAAGATAATTTCAATCTTTCAATGTTAGCGAAAGAAAGTGAAGGTTTTACTGGGTCAGAGATAGAGCAAGCGGTAGTTTCTGCTTTGTATCATTGCTATGGGCAAGATACGGTGTTATCGACAGAAATTATTATTGATGAGATCCGAAACACTCGTCCGCTTTCGGTTGTTATGGCAGAGAAGTTAACCGCATTGCGGCAGTGGGCGCAAGAGCGCACCGTTTTAGCAAATTAATGGCATAAATTATAATGAAACTATTTTATTCAACGGCCTCTCCATATGCACGTAGCTCGCAGATTGTATTGCGCGAAGTTGGACTCGATCCAGAAAGTATCGAAGTTGCTATTCATCCTTTTGATAATCAACCTGAGTTTTTAAACGTTAACCCTCTTGGTAAAGTACCATGTTTGATGACTGAAGATTGCGGAGCAATTTTTGACAGCGAAGTGATTGCTCAATACCTCGATGCGTCGTTTAATCAAGCCCGATTGTATAAACCGATACAAGAGAATTGGCAATATCGAACTACCTATTCGTTAATTTCTGGCCTATTAGATTTATGTGTGGCGTTAAGGCAGGAAAAAATGCGCGAAGCCGAACAGCTAAAGTCAGATTTCTGGTGGCAGAGATTCGTTTCTGGAATTGATCGCGGTATGCTCGAGTTAGCCAATCGTTGTCAGCATCTGGATGATGGTTTCAGTTTAATCGATATTAATTTGTGTTGCTTGATTGATTATTTAAAATTCCGCCATCCAGAGATAAATATCAATGTAGCTCCGATATCAAAGCGATATCAAAGGATCTGTAATCGTCCGTCAATTATTGAAACGGCTCCCAGTGACTAGAGCACTGGGAAGGCGTTTATTTTTTTATCCAGTTTCCATCCACTAAAATATAGTGCCCTTTTTGGGTTTTTTTAAACGCTGCTTTACCGGCGATTAGCTCGACTTCTGCTAATGTGCTATCGGTCTTCTTCGCAATCTCTAAATATTTCGCCTTTCTTTTTTCATTTACGTCTTTAACCAGAGTAATAATATCGTTAGCCGGGTTCTCGACTACTATACCCAAATATCCATTAGGTAGTTCTCCAATCAAGCCCTCTGCTTTAGCAGAATCAAGATCGGCGGCTAATAGTGACAGTGACGAAAAAGTCGCTAGTATGATTAATAGTAATGGGAATAATGACTTAGGTATGAATTTCATTAGTCTTCCTTAGAATAATTCATCATCGTTTAACACATCTTCAACTTCATTCTGAATCTTAATTCGAATGTCATGAGTTATATTTAAATTAACATTAATGGGTTTATCGCTTGGCTCGACTTTTATGGTGCACGCAGCCAGTAAAGGCAAAGTAAGAATTGGGAGTAATAGATTTTTCATTCGATTTCCCTTGGTTTAGCTACATAAGCTATAGATTAATGGACACTAATTAACACAACCTGAATATAACTTTTCGCTATCGAAGTTTTTAATGTTCTCAACCCCTAACATCAAAAGATAAAACAAATTAACATTAGAGTTCGGTCTATAATTAATATTAAAATTTTGACTTTGCTTCTTGCCCAGGTCGGGATTGCGTCCAGACAATTGGATGTTTACATCGAAGGTGCAGGGTGTGTTTGCGTTCACAGTTAATTGCATCTTGTCAAAATGATAGTTTTGTAATGCAATACTTGCAATATCTTTTGCATTATCGGTCGTTAGCTCCAGTTTCTTTCCTGCTGGTAAATAACTAACTCTACCTTTTTCAGACGTGAGCTGACCACCTTCGAATTTCGGATAACCATTCTCGACTTTAAATGGCAACTCTCCGCTAACTTTACCTGAGGCGGATAGAGCGGTTAGATTTGCAATGGTTAAAACCTTTTCTAGATCAACTTTATCTAGAATTAACTTTCCTGATAAATCATCTAGACCAAGGTATTCGTTAGGGGTCGAAGCCGAGGCATCACCTTCTAATAGTTTTGCCTTAATATTAACTCCTTTTAGCTTAAAATCAGGAATTAATAATACGTCAGCGTTTGCAATATACTCCTGCTGATCTTGCGCAAGATAATCAACTTTGAATTGTGTGCTTAGGCCAAAGTTAAACCAAGGTTGCAGTTCTGGCCAGTTAGCCTCTAGACGAATATCGGAAAAACGGCTGGCGGTGATACTAGCATCACTAATGATGCTTACAACGTTTCCTTTAATTTTGAATTCGCGGTCTGGCTGTTGCTTTACGACTATGTTAACGATGCCGTCTAGGTCACTATTCAGTTGATAAGGTTTCATAGTAGTAGGTCCAAGCCAAGCGGTTAAACTAGGCTTTAACCGGGTAACTGTAAATTTACCCTTCTTTATTAGTTGCCAGGTGTCTTGCGCAAGAAAATACTCAAAATTAAATCTCGAGCTACTCGAGAGTTGAGTTGATTTTGTTTCACTTTCAAACATTAGCTCGGTTCCGCCATCGATAACCAGCATTGTTGAATTTAACCGTAATTGTGCGACTAGTTTACTTAAATATTGAGCGTTAAACCTTTGGTTACCAACCTTGATTTTGCCAGCTTCTAGTTTTGTTGAAAAATTCGCATCTAATATTTTACTGTTGCTTAGCAAAATCTGGCTTAAAGAAAGCAAGTAGCCATCAATTTTAGCCGTCGCTTTTGCGATTTTTGTTTCGCCAAAACTTAACTTATGCTGATTATTGGTTAAGTCTGATTGAATATTGATGCGACTGGTAAGATTTTCTACACTAAAGTCTTCTAAGCTAGAGCTCGGTGCATTGGAAAGTTCAAAATCAGACCGGTCTAGCTTGCTGGCACTAAATTCTATACTTGAATCAACGCGCTTGAAGTTCTCATCTGAATGACTTTGAAAGCGACCTTTCAAGCGGTCTTTAAGAGTGAATTGGCCGGCAAGTTTAATCTGTTCCAATCCAATGAATTGAATTTGGTTATGTAACTCAAATCCAATTGGTTTGTTAGCAATACCATGGTGATTGATAACTAATAAACCGCTTGTATCCAGTTTGCCATTAAACCCGAGATCATTCTTGGCTAAAGTTAAGTTGGCGGATGGAGAGGTAATATTTCCGATGCTAGGATGTTTTAGCACTAAATTCTTAACGACGATCTCAATTGGAACTAACTTTAAAGTGTGGTTCAAAAGCTCTTCTACAGTAAAACTTTGCTGTGTAGTTACACTTAGTTGCCCTTTCGCTTCAGCAAAATTTAGATATTTAATCGCTAGCGGTTCCAGCAGCTCAACTGGGAAGTCTTGCGCCGATAATGCCAAATTATATTGTTCTAGGCTCGCACTGGTTAGTGAAGCCTGAGCCAGCTCATACTTATTGCGGAATACATTAAAGTTAAATGCGTTATGGTGCGAGCTAAATTTAGCATCGCCCTGCAAGGAAATCTCGGCACCATCGAGCGTTGTTGCAATGACTATTTGCTGAATTTCGATTGGCCAAGAAATTAATTTTGACTGAGTTTCAGGCGGGTTATCAGCTTGGTTAAATTGGTGTTTAGATAAGCTATTGTAATCAATTAGATTAAGCTCGACGCGAGCTATTTTTATATCCTCTATCGCCATTCGAAGAAAGCTTAATTCTATAGCTATCTGTTGAATCTGCGCTCGATTACCAAAATCATCGACAAAAGCCATTGACTCAATATAAATTCTATTACTAAAAGAGCGTTCTATTTCGATGCTCTCTAGCACCACCGTGCTAGGAAGGGAAGACTCAATCAAGCGCGATAAAATACTGGGTAGTGCTAAATAAACAGTTAGCATCCCGAAACAGAATGTAGCCAGAAATATGGTTAGAAACTTTTTTAATCTTCGCATAATAAAAAAGGCCGCATAAGCGGCCTTAACTAGTTACCTTCTCGAGCAATAGCTTTATGACCAATGTCATTTCGTTTATATAAATTATTCCAAGATATCGCTTCAGCTCGCTGATAAGCCAATTGTTGTGCCTGTGTGACTGTTTCGCCCAAACCAACCACGCACAACACTCGGCCGCCGGATGTTACGACTTGGTCACCATCGAGAGAAGTCCCTGCGTGGAAGACTTTGGTATCTTGAATATCTTGGTCAAGGCCAGAAATGACGTCACCTTTTTTATAACTCTCTGGGTAACCACCTGCCGCTAATACAACACCCAGTGCAGCTCGCTCATCCCATTCGCAAGAGACTTGATCAAGTTTCTTATCAAGCGCATCGAAGCATAGTTGTACTAAGTCTGACTGCATTCGAAACATAATCGGTTGGGTTTCTGGGTCGCCAAATCGACAGTTATACTCCAACACTTTTGGGGTTCCATCAGCATCGATCATTAATCCGGCATACAGAAAACCGGTGTAAGGATGACCTTCTGCCGCCATGCCTTTAACTGTTGGCCAGATCACTTCTTCCATTGCTCGATCGTGAATGGCCTGAGTAACGACGGGGGCAGGTGAATAGGCTCCCATGCCGCCAGTATTGGGACCTTTATCGCCATCATCACGTGCTTTATGATCTTGTGAGGTGGCTAAAGGTAAAACGTTTTCACCATCGACCATTACAATGAAGCTTGCTTCTTCACCGACTAAAAACTCTTCGACGACGACTCGTGATCCGGCATCGCCGAATTTATTATCGGCCAACATGTCGTCAATGGCAGCAAAAGCTTCGGCTTCCGTTTGCGCGATAATGACGCCTTTGCCGGCCGCTAATCCATCAGCTTTAATAACAATAGGTGTACCCTGCTGCTTGACATATTCTTTTGCCTCATCGATATCGGTAAAGTTACCATATGCGGCGGTGGGGATTTTATGCCTAGCGAGGAAGTCTTTAGTGAAGGCTTTCGAGCCCTCTAGCTGAGCCGCACCTTTCGTTGGGCCAAATATTTTTAACCCCTTTTGATTAAAAGCATCAACAACACCAATCACTAAAGGTGCCTCTGGTCCAACAATCGTCAATGCAATTTGATGTTCTTCAGCGAATTGTATTAATCCATCTATATCAGTGCCATCAATGGCAATATTCTCAACCTTTTCTTCATGCGCGGTACCAGCGTTACCGGGAGCGACATAAACGGTTTTGACAGATGGATTTTGGGCGGCTTTCCAAGCAAGCGCATGCTCACGCCCGCCGCTACCAATAATTAATATATTCATTGCGACTCTCAGTTTGATCAGATAATGAGAGTGATTTTATCGTGAATAGTCGCTGTGATAAAGGATTCGGTCGTCGTTTGACGACCGAATAAGGCAAAAAACTTCGATAATGGGTTAGAAGTTGTAAGTTAGACCAACTGCAAAGCCATCGTTGTCAAAATCGTCGGTTTTTGCTTCAAAGAAACCGCCTAACTCTGGCGTGAAATTTTGACGTAAGCCAATGACAACCTGGGTTAGTGAGTCGCTGTCGACTTCTAAATGGTTTAACTCAGTATAGAGTTGGGTTTGTGCGCTTAACTGGCTGCGATAGCCCAAGCCTAACTGAAAACCATCTTCGCTGTCCGAGCCTAATGGTGAGTCTACTTCAAAATCGAAGTAAGCCAGCTGGGTATATAGCGTGCTGCTGTTGTCGTCAAAAATTCTATAACCAAAACCTAATAATGTTGAGTTGAGGTCAACACTTTGTTCGCCAACACTCTCATAAGAGCCGGTGAAGAATACTTGATCGGTAATTGAAGCGTTACCGCGAATTAAAAAACCATCCGTTTCATATGCGTCTGCATAACCGCCTTCGATAAAATCAAAAGAGGGGCCATCTGCGTAAGCTGATACCGCAAGAACAGAAGCGATGGCAGAAACAATTAGTTGCTTTTTCATAATGTACTTTCCTTTCGTTAATTAAATTTAAAACAACCGTCGTGGTTGTGTGAGGCACATATTACGAAAAGAAAAATGAACGGAATCTGAATGGAAAAAACTCAGCAAGAAAAGTTTCTTGCTGAGTTAAAAGCTTAGTGGCGGAAGTGGCGCATACCGGTAAAGACCATTGCCATATCGTGTTCGTCCGCTGCTGCGATGACTTCTTCATCACGCATGGAACCACCGGGCTGAATGACCGCTGTAATGCCAGCTTCTGCGGCCGAGTCTATTCCGTCCCGGAATGGAAAGAACGCATCGGATGCCATTACTGAACCTTTAACTACAAGGTTTTCGTCGGCGGCTTTAATACCGGCTATTTTTGCCGAGTACACCCGACTCATTTGGCCGGCACCGACACCGATAGTTTGTTCGTTCTTGGCATATACGATGGCATTAGATTTAACGAATTTGGCGACTTTCCAACTAAATAGTAAGTCACGAATTTCTTGTTCGCTTGGAGTCTTCTTTGAGACGATTTTAAGATCGTCAAAACCAATAGCGCCAAGATCGCGATCTTGAACCAAAAGGCCTCCATTGACGCGTTTGTAGTCGAGGCCAGGTAAAGCCGATTGCCACTCACCGCACTCAAGTAATCGTACATTCTTTTTATTCGCGACTATATTGGCTGCCGCGGCGGAAATTTTAGGCGCAATAATGACCTCTACAAACTGACGATCGATAATTGCTGCAGCGGTGGTTTCGTCGAGTTCACGGTTAAACGCAATTATGCCACCAAAAGCAGATGTCGGATCGGTTTGATAGGCGCGATTGTAGGCTTCTAAAATGGTTGCTCCGGTGGCAACTCCACATGGATTCGCGTGCTTAACAATCACACAAGCTGGTGTTTGAAAACTTTTAACACATTCGAGAGCTGCATCGGTATCGGCAACATTATTAAATGAAAGTTCTTTACCTTGAATTTGCTTGGCCGTAGAAACGCTGGCTTCTTTAGCATTCGTTTCAATGTAAAAGGCTGCTTTTTGATGCGGATTTTCACCGTAACGCATTTCTTGAGCTTTGCTAAATTGCATAGAAAATGTGTCAGGAAAATCTTTAACGTCGTCATTTGATTGGCTACGAGCGCTTAAGTAGTTGGCGATCGCACCATCGTATTTAGCCGTGTGACCAAATGTCTTAGTGGCGAGTTCAAAGCGCAACTCAAGACCAGTTCCTTGATGGTTTTTTAACGACTCAATGACTCGTTTATAATCTTTATGATCCACAACAACGGTAACATCGTTATGATTTTTAGCTGCAGCTCTTAACATTGTCGGGCCACCGATATCAATATTTTCGATAGCTAAAGGAAGCGTGCAGTCATCGCGAGCGACAGTTTGTTCGAACGGGTAAAGGTTAACAACGAGCAAATCAATCGCATCGATACCGTGTTCATCCATAATGGCATCGTCAGTGCCACGACGTCCAAGAAGTCCGCCATGAATCTTTGGGTGAAGGGTTTTAATTCGTCCGTCCATCATTTCGGGAAACCCGGTGTAAGATGAGACTTCCGTTACCGGAATACCATTATCTTGTAATAGTTTTGCAGTGCCTCCGGTCGATAAAATATCGACTTTGAGATCGACTAGCTGTTGTGCGAATTCAATAACACCGGTTTTATCCGATACACTGATCAGTGCGCGGCGAATGGGCCGTAGTTGCTGCATGGAAAAGCCTCTTAATTAAGAAGTCGAAAGCGATTTGGATTGGATATAGTTATAGAACAAATGATTGGTGAGGCAAGTGCCTCACCAATAAAGTAATTAGTTTAAGCCGTAAATTTTAAGTTTTTTACGCAAAGTGCCTCGGTTTAACCCAAGAATAATAGCTGCTTTTGTTTGATTTCCACGCGTATATTCCATAACGCGCTCAAGAAGAGGTGCTTCAATTTCGGCTAAAACCATTTCATATAATTCAGATGGTGTTTGTCCATCTAAAGAGTCGAAGTAGTTTTTAATCGCGATGTTTACACTTTCTCGAAGAGTAGGTTGCTCGACAACGGGCGCACTACTGACATTTTCGGTGGTTGTTACGGTTTCCATTGTTTCTAGAATGCTCATGCTACTTTTGCCTGTTTCAATTTTTGTTGTTGAAAGAACTGCTTCGCAGCTAACAGTTGTTGCTCTGAGTCTTCAATTCGAACGAATTGATTCCTAAAGTCTTGACTGTTGGGCTGCTCCTTCAAATACCAGGAAACATGCTTACGAGCGATGCGTGTTCCCTGACCTTTCCCATAAAACGAATGAAGATGACTAATATGCCGAAGCATTATGTCTTCAATCTCGTCTACCTCTGGTTCACTTAACCTTTGCCCGGTCTCTAAGAAATGTAATATTTCTCGGAATATCCACGGACGCCCTTGTGCGGCTCGACCAATCATGATGGCATCGGCACCAGTGTAATCTAAAACATAACGTGCCTTTTCTGGTGACGTAATGTCCCCGTTCGCGATAACGGGAATGGCAATTGAAGCCTTGATCGCGCGAATCGTGTCATATTCAGCTGCGCCTTTATAGCCACACGCTCGGGTTCGACCGTGGATAGCTAAAGAGACAATGCCGCACGATTGTGCAATCTTGGCAATCTCAATACCATTTTTATGATCACCATCCCAACCGGTTCTGATTTTTAAGGTGACGGGAACATCAACCGCGTTGACCACTGCTGATAAAATCTGCTCAACCAGTTCCGGCTCTTTCATCAAAGCTGAACCGGCTGCTTTATTGCAAACTTTTTTTGCTGGGCAACCCATGTTGATGTCAATGACCTGTGCGCCTTGGCTTACGTTGTAGCGTGCGGCTTGGGCCATCATTTCTGGTTCTGCACCGGCAATTTGCACGGAGCGGATCCCGGTTTCACCGTTATGATCAGAGCGCAGTCGACTTTTACGCGTATTGCGTAGCTGAGGATTTGCTGCAATCATTTCTGATACTGTCATTCCGGCGCCATGCTCTTTGCACAGCATGCGAAATGGTCGGTCGGTGACGCCTGCCATAGGTGCCAGAACTAACTGATTGTCCAGTTGGTACGGACCTATATTCATAGCTTTGCGAAAACCCACATCAGAGCTGGTTAAGAAAGCGCCAAATCATACACTTTTTAATCGACTTTGAAAACGAAAAAATCTGCAGAAAAGGCCTTGATTTTCAGGAAAATCGATAAAACAAACAGTTAGCAAAGCAGGAGTTGTAAAAGCACCGGTGAAACGAGGAATTCCTAACCTCTGGTTATAAAAAACTGAACTCAAAGCCAAAAGCGTTGGCGTGAGATTGGCGTGCTTTAATCAAAATTAAGGTTTTTTGATTACGCGGCATCATTTGGTCTTTGAGTTCGCTGGCCAGATAATCCTGTGGCAGATGGCGCTCGGTTGAGACTATTTCGCCTTTGGTGTCGGTAAAACGGATTTCAACCGTTGGGTAAGGTTGGTCAAATGCTGCGTTATTGCGTATGAAAAGATTAAACTCGGTGATTTCGGGATCGTCATCACTAGGACGAATGTCTCGTTGCAATAATTCAATGGCAGCAATATCCCGCCGAGGAGCCAACTCACAAGGAGCGACCGAACATAAAAGCTGTACACTACTGCCCCAAGTTTCATCCCAAGCTAGCGTTTGGCGCTCACTCCACAGCCAAGCCGTGAAGTAGCCAAATCCAGCGAGCAGCACGACTGCTGCAATGGTCCATTTGAGCGCGTGACTTTTTTGCTGCACCATATCGTCAAACTCATCCAATGGATCTGGCTCAAAGTCTTCATCCGCTAGTACATCGTTGAGACGATCAATTGAAAAGTCATCAGTGAGCGTCGGCTGCTCAGTTTTCATCTCAGCTGCTAACTGCTCTGCAGCTTCGTCAGCAGAGGCCGGAGTCGTTGGTGTTAGCGATGCTGCAGAAACGGTTGCAGCAAGATCGAGTGATTCTGTGTCGCTGTTTGTTGTTGTGACCTCAAGGTGGTCATCAGGGCCGTCGCTGGCGACGTCAACATTGGCGGCATCGTCCTCGGCATAGGGCAGCGCGTCGCTCACCTCATCTGCTTCATCGTCGATAAAAGAATCAATCGCGAAATCTTCAATGGCACTGTCGCTCGGATCGTCATCCATTGGCTCGGGTGCGCTGTCAATATCGGCAAATGGCTCAGGTGCTTGCTCCGCTGACTCTGGCTCTGTGCTTACCCCTGAGTCCGCGTTCAAGTCATCCACCACTTGCTGGTGCGGCGCCTCATCAACTTGGCTATCGCCAGTTAAGTCGGTTGCAGCTTCGTCCTCAGCAGATTCAGTTGCACCAAAACTAGCAATCGGATAGGCGGTTTTAGAGGTCGGTTTATCGCCCCATTTAATAGCTTGCTCAGCTTCATTGGACGCGCGTAACAACAATCCTTCGTCGGAGGCCGGTTGCACAATTTCGTCGTGCTCGTGGTCGCTGGTAATCGTTCGTTCGATGGTGCGTTCAATGCTGGAACTTTGCGGTACGCTTTTTTCTTTGGGACGGACTAAATGTTCAGTCGCTAAAAACACGTGCAAGCAAGCACCACAGCGCACTCGCCCTTTGGCCAGCGCAAGGTGCTGTTCAGTCACCTTAAAGACCGTATGGCACTCTGGGCAACGTGTGAATATTGATTGCGACATCTAGTAAACGAATCCTTTATTAGTTTTCTTCGGATCTCGATGAAGCCTGCTTAACAGTCAGACATCTTTTTTGCTTCCCTCTAAACGCACCCAATCTTCCAATTGAGTTGCTGGCTGCATATTAAACCATTTTGCGTAAACTTGGCTAATTTCTTCTGCTTGCTCGGCTAACAACCCGGATAGCACGAGTTGCCCGCCTGGTGCTACTTTAGCGGCGATGGCAGGCGCTAACTGTTGTAACGGTCCTGCCAAGATATTCGCTATCACCAGATCAAATTGGCGCTCGTCGGCAGCGGCGGGTAAACCAACTTCAATGCGAGTTGTTGCGAGGTTATTGCGTTGCATATTGTCGCGCGTTGCGGTTAAGGCTTGTGGATCGATATCAATCGCTAAGGTTGCGCGAGCGCCCAATAAAGTTGCTGCAATTGCTAAGATCCCACTACCGCAGCCATAATCCAAAACTGTTTTGTCGGTAACGCTAACGCCATCCAGCCACTGTAGACAAAGTGCGGTTGTGGGGTGAGTCCCGGTACCAAAAGCGAGCCCTGGGTCGAGTAAAATATTGACCGCGTCGGGATCCGGGGGTTGATGCCAACTGGGAACAATCCAAAGCCGCTCTCCGAACGCAATGGGTTTGAAGCTATCCATCCACTCGCGTACCCAATCTTTATCTTCGAGCGCTTCGAATTTTGGATTCTGCAGATGAGCTGCGTATGCTGAGCTAGTAATCGCCTGCAAAATCTCATCGGTATTGATGTTGGCGTCAAATAAAGCGGTGACCACCAACGAGTCCCATAAGGGCGTTTCGCCGGGCAGCGGCTCTAAAATGGGGCGATCTTCGGCGTCCTCGTAGGTTAGAGACAGTGCATCGAGTTCCATGAGAAAGTCGGAAATGGCATCGACATGTGCTTGTTCTGTGCCAAACTTTAATTGTAACCATGGCATCAGCCGCGTACTCCTGTTGCAAAATAGCCCATAACGATTACAACTTACCGCTACGTTTTATTTTAAAATATTCATTAACGATTTCAGTTGCCAAGCGCTTCGGTGTGGTATCGACCGTTACCACACCTTGATTGACACAGTTGGCGATAAGCTGTTGCCGCTGCGCGATAAACTGGCAAGTTTCCGCGTAACGTTGTGCGTCTTCAAATTTTTCAATGGGTGTTTCTAGCACGGATTCTAAAGATTGCTCTTTTAGATTAGCCAATAACACTAAGTGATGTTGGCGCAGTAAGCGAACAGCGGGCTCTAATTCTATCCAATCTTCATTGCGGCAGTTGCTAATCAGCACCACTAAAGAGCGTTTTCTTATTTTACTGTTTAGTGTGGTGGCGGCCTCAATAAAGTCGCTGGCATTCAGCGTTGGGTGGCAGTCGTAGACTTGATTCATCAATGAATTAATAAAGTAAGTGCCTTTTTGCGGTGGTAGCCAGCGCGACAGGCCGCCAAACGTTGCCAGGCCAACGGCATCACCTTGCTTTAAACCGATATAAGCGAGCAGTAGCATTGCATTAAGTGAATGATCAAAATGCGACAACTGGTCGTCTTGGGTTCTCATGCGACGTCCACAGTCGAGTAAAAATACAATATTTTGATCTTTCTCTTCCTGATACTCTTTAGAAATTAATTTATTCAATCGCGAGCTCGCACGCCAATCGATCTGGCGTAAAGAATCACCTAGCCGGTATTCGCGCAATTGGTGAAACTCGAGCCCGTCGCCGCGGCGCTGACTCTTGCGGATCCCCATCTGCGACTGTTGTTGATCGGCGGATAACAGCAGGTAATGATGAATAGCGGCAAAATTAGGATAAACCTTAACCGACTCAGGTGCACTGGCCAAAACTACTTGCTGCCACAAGCCTAACCATGATTGGCGCAATATTCGCACAAAGCTAAATTGAGCGTCGCCGCGTTTTTGGATCGATAAGTGATAAGTAACGGTGGCGGTCTGCTTGGCGGGCAACTTTACGGTTTGTGGTAAGTCAGTAATTGACGAATGTTCCGGATAATGATCATTGACGATCAGATCGAGACGCCGCCGGCAGTAATGTTTCAACTTTATTTTAACTTGGGTTTTGCTGCCCACGGCAACGTTTGTATTAACATCACGCACGGCCAATGGTTTCGGCTCATTTAATAAGACGATCCAGTCGATGAGCGCAAGGCCCGCCAATGTTAAACCACTGTAAAACCACATCTGAAAACTTAAATCAGCATAGCTCGCGGGCCAATCAAACGAGGCTGCCATGATCTTTAGCAATGCTACGATAACGGCAAGCACTGCCCAAGCGCTTAAATATAATAACGCTCTTTTGCTGGGACTCATTGGCGTGGAGCTTCTACTTGATTTAAGATATCTTTAATCACGTCATCAACTGAAATGCCTTCAATTTCAAGCTCGGCCGACAATTGAATACGATGACGAATAATTGGCGCAGCCACTTGCTTTATCTCGTCGGGGGTAACAAAGCTTTGACGATTAAGCATGGCTAAGGCACGCGAACAGCGGATCAAAGCGAGACTGGCTCGCGGACTGGCACCCATTCGAATGCCTGGCCATTTTCTTGTCGCGGCAACGATACGCACGGCATAATCAAATAAGCTATCATCGACTTCTACCTTACTAGCGATTTGTTGGCCTTTAATGATGTCTTCGGGTGTTGCGACTTCTTGCACCATATCGAGCAGAGCTGTGTTAGATATTTGTCCGGTGGTAATCTTTTTTACCAACAGCACTTCATCGTCCTGCTCCGGATATTCCATATAAACTTTCATCAAAAAGCGATCGAGTTCTGCTTCGGGTAGTGGATAGGTGCCTTCTTGTTCGAGAGGGTTTTGAGTTGCCATTACCATAAAGGGCTTATCAGTATGATAAGCATTGCCTTCAATAGTAATTTGTTGTTCTTGCATAACTTCCAGCAATGACGCTTGAGTTTTTGCTGGTGCGCGATTGATCTCGTCGGCTAACAATAAATTGGTGAATGCAGGGCCTTTACGAATGCGAAACTTCTCTGACTTAGGATCGTATACTGCGTGGCCGGTTACATCGCTCGGCATTAAATCGGGGGTAAACTGAATGCGTGAAAAGTCACCGCCAAAACTTTTTGATAAGGCGCGTACTAGCAATGTTTTTCCGATTCCTGGTACACCTTCTAATAATAGGTGACCCGAAGCAAATAAGCATACTAGTGCTTGTTGTAAAACATCCGACTGTCCAATTAAAACTTGCTCGACCTGTTGTTTAATCTTATTGGCCGTTTGATAACTAGTTTCGAGTTCAGGGTTAATTGAATCATTAGTTGTTGGTGCTTGAATGTCATCACTCATATCGTTTTCCATCCATCTTTAATCTGATTTTCTGAATCAAAGCAATTTGCATTGTAAAAATTTGCGCATCATCAGTAGGTTTAAAAATAATACTAATCTTGTCTTCGTTTTGCTGAGTCTGCGCCGCAATATGTTCAATTTGTTTTTGTGGCGGCCATTCCAAGAAGCCGTGGTGACGCCGCGCAATTTTTTTGAATAGGTCATTTTTAGCTTGCTCGAATAATTCCGGTAACCCGCAATACCGAGTTTTGAACGCGCTAGCGGCTTCAATATGCTGTAAAAGGCTGCGGCTATCATTGGAAAACTGGGGGAAAACCGGACCGGTTTTAATTTGCTTGTACCAAATTAAAACGGCAATAAATAGTAATAAAGAAATTAATAAATAGTTGGCATGTTGCCAAGTGAGCGAGAAAAGCGAAGGAACTTGCGGATTATAAACAATATAAACCGGAAAAGTTTCGGTTAGCATGCGAAAGAAATAGGCATGATCATTATCACCTAATCGGTCATTAGTCCAAAAGCTAATGTCGCTGAATACAGTTATGATTCCGTCACCGTAGTGATACTGAATGAGATGATTGTTTTCCTCTGAACCGGCAATATAAAAAGCATCACCTGATGCGTCGACCAAATACCGATTGGAATTAAAAGAAACATTAATCGGTGCATCTTCGCCATCAAATTCGAGAGCACTATTTTCGTTATAATAGGAATAAAAAAGATCGCTGCCAAATAAACTTCGGCTACTACTTACTGACTCATCATTGAGATAAAGTCTGACGTCGAGCTCGTCAAGTAGTGGCGCGCCACTCGCTTGTTGCTCGTCATCGAAAACTTCTTCGGCTACTAATATTAAAAAACCACCTTGCTCAACAAAGTCTTTTATCGCTTGTAGACGGTTTTGACTAAGGGGTTTGCGACTATTGGTAATGATAACGATGCTATTGGGATCAATAGCATCGTCAAATAGTGAAAAGTCTCGTAAGGTGGTAATGCTATCACCGTACTTTGCGCCTAATTGCTCCACCGCTAAGAAAGGATTTTTACGAACTTCAACCGAAGGTGGTAATTGCTGTTCAAAGTAGCGTCGGTTAGCGTTCGATATTAACCAAATAGATAGAATCCCAAGCAGCAAAATTAGCGCTGCCGTCCAAATAAAATTACGACTGATTTGGACTCTTTTTACGGATTGATTAGCTGCAGCGGGCTCACTCACTTGCTGTTTCCTCCGCTGTCGTTGGTTGACTAAATATTGAATTAAAGTTGTCAGTCAAAAAGTGAAATGTTTCGCTATCAGGTAACTGATGCGCATAGGCGAACATCCGCCAAACGGCAATTAGCTCAGAAAAATACTGCGCCACTGAGGATTCGGTTGCATGGTTAACCACGCGAGCGCATTCAAGTTCGGTATAGCCATCTTCGAAACGACAATTATGGTCGTCAATTAAGCGCACCAGCGCTGCTTTGAGTAACAGTGATAACGCTTGCCGATGTTCTGCTGATTGCCAAAGTTTCCGCGCCTGCTGAGCTGGGTCATCGGGCAGCGGTGTGTCATTGAGATCAAGACCAAACAAAACCTCTGGACGCTCGGTCAGCTTTTTTGATTTCTTGCGTGAAAATGACTGCCGGCCAATAAGTTTGATAACAAACCAAACGACCAGCGCGATGACGACCAACCAAAGTACAACCTCGAATAGTTGAGCAAGCCCGACAAAAGCACCACCCATACCCAAGTCGCGTGTGTTGGTTGAGCGCGCCTTGGGCTCTTCTTCCTTATCTTCATCGTCTTTGTCAAAGCTAAAGTCAAAATCAATTTCAAATATTAACTCTGAATCTTGTGTCGAATTGACAAACGGAGGACTATTGAGTATTGCCTGCGCCTCTTTTTTAACTTCTCGTTTTTTTTCTTCGCTTATTGAGTACGACGAGACATCTGAGTTGCTGGGATCTTCTTGTGCTGGCGAAGTCGGTGAGAAAAAAACTAACGTACCACTGAATAAGATTATCAGCACGCTTGATGAAATTGATGAAAGATAATCTTTATTTGCAGTTACCCGCTGCGCTAGCTTTTTAAATACTAACTCAATATCCCAGGCTTCCAGAATGGTCCTTTGGTTGATATAAATCGAAAAACCACCGGCGACATAGAAAGGCGCGAAGAAGGTAAATACCAAGTACATGACATAGGCTTGGAATAGCTGTGCGCTGACTGAATTTTCCGCCCAAAGTAGATCTTCTATTTCGGTGAAAAATGAATCGATATACACCTCTGGTATTAACCAAAACAGAATACCAAAAATATTAAAATAGAAGGCTATCTGGAGTAAAAATAATAGGATTGTTAGCCAAACGGCCGCACCTGAATTAAATGCGTGGAGGGTTCTAATTCGGCGGCCGCGGCGACTGCCTGAAAGACCTTCTAGTTGTGCAATCGGCAGATCCATTGAACGTGTAAAACTGAATCTTCGCCAAGTTAGATTGGCAAACCATTGGGTAAACGCATAACGGTGAAAGGTTTTTAGCGTGCTGCCAAAAGTTGGAAACTCACCAAATAGGGCGCGCGCAAGATAATTTAGCAAAGCCGTTTCAAATATTGGCTTACACCACCAAAACAGAAACACCACCCAAAATAAATGATCGGTAAATAGCCAGGTTGCGGTAGCAAAAATGGGTAAGGTTATGCCTAGCCAAATGATATAGAGCGCGAGCCAGTGTTGTTGTACCATGCGAAAGCCTAGGTCGATAGACTCCCACCCCGAGCGTGGCTTAACTTTTGCCGTGATCGCTTCAAGCTTCATTAAACTTTACTCCGCGGCCACAGCAAGTAGCTGTACACCAAAGTCCATAAGCTTGCGCCTACGATGTACTTAACCGTGTTGCTAATAGTTGTGCTAGACGACCAAAAAGCTTCGATGAACGCGGCCAACAACAAAAAGAAGAAAACGCCATACATGAGTTGCACGGCTTTTTGGGCGCTGAGTTTTAGGGCATCTAAGCGGCTAAAGTTGCCAGGTGCGATGAGGGCCCAGCCGAGCTTAATACCGGCCATACCTGCAATCACTATGGCTGTTAGCTCAACCGAACCATGCCCAATAACGAATGAGAAAAACGTACTTTGATATTTAATATTAATGATATGCGCTGCGATGACACCGAAAAATATACCGTTAAAAATTAAGAAGAATAGAGTTCCGAGGGTAAATAAGATGCCGGTGGCAAAGGTTTGAAAGCCAATACCAATATTATTTCGGATATAATGTCCGAACATATAAAAGTCAGTATCAGACTCGCGCTCTCGACCTAAGACTGTTTGCTCTGGATTATACATTGACTCGAAACTGGCGACTTGGTCGTGCGGCAGTAGGCTGTAAATTAGGTCAGGATTGAGCAACGTTAGCGCAAAGATAATCAGCGCCGGACCGTAAAATATTGCGTGGCTGAGCAAAAATAAGCCGCGATTATTTTGAATCTCGCGAGCAAAGCCATGTGCAATGTATTCAAAAATTCGCCGTCCGATACGTTGCCGCTTGTTATAAAATAATTGGTGACCGCGCAGAACCAGAGTATCGAGGTGATCGACTAAATAGGGGCTATATTGGCGTTCTTTTGCAATTGCTAATGAGTGACAGATGTTTCGATACTGTGTCGGAAACAGGCTTAGCTCTTTATGACTGAGTTGAGTTTTGTGACTACCGGACATTTTGTCCAACAGCGCGTGAAAGGCTTGCCACTGACCGCGGTATTTATCTTCAAACTCTTGCTGTCTCACCGTCTACCTCGCAACCAATTCGCAATTCCGAGTATTGCAGCCATGCGCTGGGAAGACTCCTGGCCATCAACGACCGGGGCTAGAATATCTGCCAACTCAAGACTGCGAGCTTTACTTAGTTGACCACTGCGTTCGCCAAAGTGCAGCAGCGCGCTTTGTTCTTCAAGGGTCAAGGCCACTTTGGCTTTATGACTTTTGGCTTCGGGTAAGTGGCCACTATGCGAGTAGGTTTTGCGATGAATGACAATGGTGCCAGCGGCTAAATCACCCAAACGCTTGAATTGGCCATTAAGTAACATGCTGACAAGGCCGGTTAAGTACAAAAAGGGGAACATATCGGCGGCGCGTAAGATATTGCGAACGATGGAAGCGCCCCAAGTGACCGGCGTGCCATCGTCATTGACCACTGCGACTTCGAACAGCTTTTTGCCGGGTGTGGCACCACCATTAAAAATTTCGAATACCACGGGATAAAACCACTCAATGGCAAATAAGCAAATGAGCATCAAGCCTTCACCGAAAATGCCCATAACGCCAAATACGGTTCCTAGTGCCAAGTAAACTCCGATGCGAATCAATAGATCGATCAAAAATGCAAGGCAACGGACCACAGGGCCGGCGAGTGGGAGGTTTATAGCTATGCCTTCTGGTACTTCAACTCGAAGATTGGTATCTAACATCAAAAACCGCTGTGTTGGTTGTTATTTGAGCAGTCAGTTCGCGGAATTTGCGAGCTCACCAATATCCCTATCTCATTTAGTATCGCCGCAGTTTACTGGAATTCGCTGCTTTTTCCTATAGTCCATCAGAATTTAATCACTGTGTTCAGAGGCGTACTTTTGCCATATTTTCGCGATGATTGAGGAGCAAAATGATAAACCATTCGCAAATCCCGAGCTCTGGGCTTTTCATCATCGCTGCGAGACTTTAGGGTTAGGGGCGAAAGCTAGTGTTGATGCTGAGTTAGCGCCTTGTGACTCGAGTGAGTCAGGAAGCGTTAAACTGGTGCATTCAGGAGCAGTACTCAATGTAGTTTTCATCCTAGTTGAACTGACTGATATTTCGACCCCTAATTTGCCCCGATTTTTCGGGGCTTTTTTCTTCCGCTGATAAATTTTGCAATACTTTTTCGCTGCCCTGTTGTAACTTGTTTTGATAGTTTTAGAATTCAATACCAGTAAATAAATAACAACAAAGGGTAGGGACATGTTTAAAAAGATACTTTTATGGCTTCTGGCCATTATTTTTTCGCTGACACTCCTGATTGGTGGCGCAATTTGGCATAATCTCGAAAGCCGCCCCTGGACAATCAATTTTTTCTTTAACCGAGTGGTTTACGAATTGGTTAAAGACAGTCCGGAAACTTTAACCAGCCTGCATTTTCTTGAAGGGTTTGGCATTAAAGGTCATCAAAGCCAGCTCGACGATGCAAGCCCTGAAAGCACCGATGAACTATTTGCCAAGGTAAAAGAATATCGTGAGATGTTGCTCAGTTATGAAGATCTCACAGAAGACGAGCAGTTGTCGAAAGATATCATGCTGTATTTAATGGACTACGCAATTGAGCTTGAGCCCTATCGTTATCACAACTATCCGGTGAATCAGCTGTTTGGTGCACAATCTAACTTTCCATCATTCATGGATGCCCAGCATCAGGTGCACGATGAGCGCGATGCAGAAGATTATATAGCGCGATTGCATGCGGTGAAACGCAAGTTCTCACAGATTAAACAAGGATTAGTCATTCGCGAAGAGAATGGAATTATTCCGCCGCGATTTGTAATTGACCGTGTGCTGGCTGAAATGAATGAGTTTGTTGATAAGCCAATTGAAGAAAATATTTTATACACCTCGCTAAAAGACAAGCTAGCTAAAACAGATCTTTCTACAGATGAACAAACGCAGCTATTACAACAAGCGAAATTGGCCATCGCCGATAGCGTACATCCAGCCTATCAATCGTTCATTGATTACTTTGCCGCTCTCGGTGACAAAGCGACCAGCGACGATGGTATGTGGAAACTGCCAAAGGGTGAGCAAGCGTATCGTGCGGCGTTAAAACTATTTACCACCACTGACTACACGCCTGAAGAGATTCATCAAACGGGTTTGAGTGAAGTCGAGCGCATTCAGCAAGAAATGCTGACGATTTTAGCTGAGCAAGGTTATGATACTGAGCAAGGTTTTACTGCGGTTATGAGTCAACTAGCCGATGAACAACGATTCTATTATGCCGATAGTGACACCGGACGCGAGCAAATTCTCAGTGACTACCAAACGATTATTGATGAAATTAACAAAGGTTTAGATGAAGCGTTTCGAGTACGTCCAAAAGCCACTGTTGCGGTTAAACGTATTCCAGAATTTAAAGAGAAAACATCACCCGGTGCTTACTACCAGCAGCCGGCCATTGATGGTTCGCGACCTGGGATCTTTTATGCCAATTTATATGACATTAAAGCGACACCAAAATATGGTATGCGAACTCTGGCTTACCATGAAGCAGTTCCTGGACATCACTTTCAAGTTACCATTCAACAAGAACTAGAGGGTGTACCGTTATTTAGAAAGTTTGCACCTTTTACCGCATACACTGAAGGTTGGGCTTTGTATGCTGAGCAATTAGCATGGGAGTTGGGTTTTCAGAACAACCCATTTGATAACATTGGGCGGTTACAAGCTGAATTGTTCCGTGCGGTTCGGCTTGTGGTTGATACCGGTATTCATGCTAAAAAGTGGACGCGTGAAGAAGCCATCGAATATATGCTGAATAATACTGGAATGGCGAAGAGCGACGTGGTTTCTGAAATTGAACGTTACATTGTTATGCCGGGCCAGGCGACTTCTTATAAAGTGGGGATGATCAAAATCCTTGAGCTAAGAGAGAAGGCGAAAACGCAGCTTGGTGACAAATTCGACTTACGTGATTTTCACGACGCGGTGTTGAAAAATGGCGCGGTACCTTTGGCTATTTTAGAGCGCATAGTCGATCGCTACATTGCCGATACGCTAGCGCGTTAAAAACGCTTTTAATCATTAGCACAAACCAGCAGGCTTCGGCCTGCTTTTTTGTTGATTAAAAGATTCGATGAATGATATCGATTTTATCAGTTACCGATCACGACAGAAATAACCTACTATTAAGCTATTTAGCTAAGGCAATTGAATCCGATGAAAATACAGCAACTTCTCTTATTAATGGTAGCTTGTTCCGCGACATTAGGGGCTTTTGCGGCAAAAGCACCCGTAATCACCACTACCGTCAAGCAAGTTGAGTTTGTCGATGAAGTCGAAGCGCTGGGAACATTGCGGGCTGATGAAAGCGTGGAGCTGATGTCGAGCGTGACCGAACGGGTTACTCGAGTGCACTTTAGTGATGGGCAGCGTGTTAAACAAGGAGATCTTTTGGTTGAGTTGGACGCGCGTCAAGAGCAAGCCGAATTGAGCGAAGAACAGTCGCGGCTAAACGAAGCGCTCAAGCAAGTACGTCGATTAGAACCACTTGCCAAGCGTAATGCGGCAACCCAGGCCACTTTAGACGAGCAGCAGCGTGAAGTCGAAACCGCTACCGCGAGGATGTCGGCAATTAAAGCTCGTATCAGCGAGCGTCAAATTCGAGCGCCGTTCGATGGGGTCGTTGGTTTGCGTAATCTTTCCGTGGGTGCCATCGTTCAACCGGGTATGCTGGTCACTACTATCGATGATGATCGTCAAGTCAAATTAGATTTTTCCATTCCCGCATTATTCTTATCGGCGGTAGCGCCCGGGCAAACCATCGTTGCTAAGTCAAAAGCTTTCAGCGGTAAATTATTTACCGGTCAGGTAGTCAGTATTGATAGTCGGATTGATCCCGTCACGCGCTCAGTCGTCATTCGTGCGAAGTTACCGAATCCTGATTTTAATCTTAAGCCGGGTTTATTGATGCGAGTGACCCTGCAAGCTAATCCGCGGCAAACTATTGTGATCCCAGAAGAATCTATTATGCCGACGGCTACCCGCAGCTTTGTTTTTAAAGTAGTGGCCAAGGATAACCAAATGATAGCTGAACGGGTGGAGATCACCTTAGGCAAGCGGCGTAAAGGCGAAGTTGAAGTTTTGTCCGGACTCGAAGTTGGCGATAGCATTATTGTCCATGGTATTAACCGTGTGCAATCAGGCAGCGAAGTAATAATTCGTGCGCAAGAAGATAATGATGAGACGTTGCAGCAAATGTTAAATAAAACGGATGCAGCATCATGATAATTTCTGATCTATCGGTAAAGCGTCCGGTATTTGCCTCGGTTATATCACTACTTTTGATTGCCTTTGGACTCTTGTCATTTGAGCGTTTGCCGCTACGTGAATACCCAGACATCGATCCTCCGATTGTCACCGTGGAGGTCAATTATCCAGGTGCGCCAGCCAATATAGTTGAAACACGTATTACTCAGCTAATTGAGGAACGTATTGCTGGCGTTGAGGGCATTGAATTCATTGAGTCGCGCTCGGAAGATGGTGAGTCGAGCGTCACCATTGAGTTTTCGGTTGGCCGCGATATCGACTCCGCTGCAAACGATATTCGGGATCGCATTTCGGGTATTCAAGACAACTTACCGGAAGAGTCAGAGCCACCGGAAGTGCAAAAAGTTGATAGCAACGATGATGTGATCATTTGGCAAAATTTAGCCAGTGATCGCATGACGGTACCAGAGCTTACCGATTACGCACGACGTTATTTAGTTGACCAATATTCAACGCTTAATGGTGTCGCTCGAGTGCGTGTGGGCGGTGGGCAAAGTTATGCAATGCGGATCTGGCTTGATCGTCAAGAAATGGCCGCGCGTGGCATTACCGTAAATGATGTTGAAAGTGCGTTGCGCAGCGAAAACATTGAATTACCCGCTGGCAGTTTGGAGTCTGAAGAGCGGATATTCAAAGCGCGCATTGAACGCAACTTTAATCAGCCTCAGGATTTTTCACAGCTGGTTATTGCTGAAGGCGCGAACGGCCATTTGGTGCGTTTAGGAGAGATAGCGCGTGTTGAACTGGGGTTAACGGAAAGTCGTTTATTTTTCCGTGGCAATGAAGTTCCCATGGTCGGAATTGGAATTGTTAAACAATCAACGGCGAACACCATTGATGTTGCACGTGGTGTAAAAGCGTTAACGACTCGAATCAATGCCGATCTACCGCAAGGTATGAGTATTGAACAGTCTTACGACTCTTCAATTTTCATTGAGTCGGCCATTGATGAGGTATACACCACCTTGGCCATAGCTATTGCTTGCGTGGTTTTAGTGATCTATTTATTTTTAGGTAGTGCCCGAGCAATGTTGATTCCTGCCGTCACAGTACCAGTCTCGATTATTGCCACTTTTATTGTGGTTTATGCGCTTGGCTTTACCATTAATTTATTGACCTTGCTCGCGCTAGTTTTAGCAATAGGTTTAGTGGTTGATGATGCGATTGTGGTGCTTGAAAATATTGTAAGGCGGATCCAAGAAAAAGGCGAAACACCCCTAGTAGGTGCGTTCTTAGGAACCCGCCAAGTAGGTTTTGCTGTTATAGCTACGACCTTGGTTCTTATATCAGTGTTTGTTCCAATTACTTTCTTGCAGGGTGATATCGGGCGTTTGTTTACTGAGTTTGCGATCACCATCGCAACAGCCGTGGCGTTTTCATCCTTAGTCGCGCTGACCTTATCCCCGATGTTGGCGTCTAAGTTACTCAATAAAACCACCCAAGACTCCAATCCGATAGTGCGCGCATTAGGACGTTCGATTGATGCTTTAAAACGTGGCTACTTATCCTTGTTGCAAAGTTGTTTGAATCATTCGAAGTTGGTTTTGGCTGCGTTTATTGTGTTGGTGGCGGCGGTTGGCTGGCTTTACCCCAAAGTTAACCAAGAGTTTGCTCCGGCAGAAGATCGAGGTGCATTTTTTGTCAGCATTTCTGCTCCGGAAGGTTCGAGCTTTCAATATCTAGAAGAGTATATGGACGAAGTCGAGAAACGCTTGATGCATTACGTTGATACTGGAGAAGTTCGGCGCTTGTTGGTACGTGCTCCGCGAGGCTTTGGACGGATCGAAAATTTCAACGGAGGCTTCGTAATTGTATTGTTAGATAGTTGGGGGCAGCGACGTGACGCTTGGGCGATTATGAATGATGTCCGTGCGCGGTTATCAGACTTACCCGGCGTTCGAGCTTTTCCAATAATGCGCCGCGGTCTCGGTGGTGGAACAGGAAAGCCAGTTCAGTTTGTTTTGGGCGGATCGACCTACGAAGAGCTAGCCGAATGGCGTGATATTCTAGTGCAAGCGATCAATGAGAATAATCCGGGGTTTGTTGGCTTAGATGATGATTATAAAGAAACTCGACCGCAAATTGACTTTAAGGTGAATTATGAGCGAGCCGCGGATCTAGGGGTTACCATTCAAACGATTGGGCGCACGCTTGAAACCATGATGAGTGGACGCAATGTCACAACTTTTCTTGATCGCGGTGAAGAATACGATGTGATTATTGAAGGCGAGCGAGATGAGCAGCGATCGATAAACGATGTAACGAATATTTATGTGCGATCGAATCAAAGCGGCCAATTGATCCCATTGTCGAATTTAGTCGAGACGAGAGAGTATGCGGCGCCAGAAACCTTAAGCCGTTATAATCGAATTCGTGCGATTACTCTTGAAGCGAATTTAGCTGAAGGCTATTCGCTGGGTGAAGCACTCACACATTTACAGCAGCTCGTCCGCGATAAACTTCCAGAGACTGCAGTGATTGATTTTAAAGGACAAAGTCGCGACTTTATAGAGTCGGGAAGCTCAATCCTGTTTGTATTTGTGTTAGGACTTGCGGTGGTATTTTTAGTTTTGGCCGCACAATTTGAAAGTTATGTGCATCCGTTGGTTATTATCTTAACCGTGCCGCTGGCTATGGGCGGGGGCTTATTAGGTCTTTATTTAACTTCAGGCACACTGAATATTTACTCCCAAATTGGGCTAATTATTTTAGTTGGTTTAGCGGCAAAAAATGGGATTTTAATTGTCGAGTTTGCCAATCAAATGCGAGATAAAGGCTACGATTTTGATCGTGCATTAAAAATGGCGACGGAGACTCGTTTTCGACCAATCGTCATGACTGGCTTAACCACCGTAGCGGGCGCAGTTCCATTAGTGCTCGCTTCTGGCGCCGGTTCGGAAACCCGAATTATGATCGGTGTGGTTATGTTGTCGGGAGTTTTTGCGGCTACATTTTTTACTTTATTTATTGTTCCTGTGGCGTATCGTTTGTTAGCGCGAAATACTAAGTCGCCGTTAACGGTAACCAAGCAGCTGGAGCAAGAGTTAGAGTCATAGTTATACTTATAGTCAAAACGGCTGGATAAATTGGTTAAAACAGTTTATCCAGCAACAAGTAATACGATGCCGAGTCGTCGTTGTTACGACCATAGCCAAAGTACAAAGGCCCCAATTGCGTATTCATACCAACAAACATGCTATAGCCTTCAATAGCGTTATCCCAATCGAAGCTCTGATCTTGCTGCCAGATAACGCCTTCTTCATAAGAGACGCCGAGATAGAGATCGAGAAAATCATTAGGTTTTAGTTTACGCATATAGGTTGCGCGAATACTGGCTTTATTAGCGGAAGTAATTTGATTAATTTCATAGCCGCTAAAATCGAGTAAGCCGCCACTGCGATAATAAGCATGCAGCGGAATACTATTTCCTTTATTGCGTTGATATTGCGCTTGCAAAGTTATCGAATTGTTACTCCATTCGATGGCTTTAATAATGGTCGTTTGGTTTTTACTGTAGTCACTAGTTGAACCTAAAGCACTTCGAGTACGTGCGTATGAAGTACGCCATAAAATACCATCTTGTGGAAAATAAACACTGTCTAAAGTGTCCACCTCTACCTTAAAGTACTCTAAGCCATCGCGATAATCTTCAGTGCTAATTAAGGGAACACCTACTTTTTGGTTAATCTTTCCATCAATGTATTTTGCGCCTACACGCATCTCACCCCAGTTATCGAACTCAAAACCTAGTGACAAATCACTCTCAAACGATTGAGTGGATAGCTCATAGGTAAGATTTTGATTGCTATAAAAGTTGTATTGCTTAGAGGTAAATGAAGTCTGAGCTTCAAAGAAAGGTGACCATATCGTATCAAGCGGTTGATACCAGTCGAGGGCAAATCGCTTATCATTGCCAAACATTAAGTCGAGTGCTAGTTCACCATTGTAGTCATTCAAGTTGGTCATCAGGTAGCTCGCGGTAAAGTTAAAGCGGCTATCGATATCCTCTGATGTACTGAAGTTGAATCCTAGTCGTAAATAATTTGGCCCCCAACTTTTATCTTTAACATTAAAGGTGACTTGATAGCCACCATCCACTGGCTTTAATGAATACTGCACCAAATTAAAATAACCCATGCCATAGATAGTATCGACGTCTTTCTCAATTGCTTTAAGGTCAAATTGATCGCCTTCACGGATACTGATTTTGCTGAGTATTCGATCATTATTTACTTGTGATTGATTATTAATAATGATTTTTACAATGGAAATTTTTTGCATCTTTAACGATGCTTTTTTAAGGTTTTTAGCCACGGTCTTTGGCGGTTGCTGCTGTGATAATTTCTTTAACGCCATCGACTCTCTTGCGGCCGCTTCACCACGTGTGACTGCATCGTTAACCCGAGCGAAATCCATGGTAGCTATGTCGGTAAGATCAGGCACAATTAATACATCACTTGCGGTTAATGTTGCAATTTGGCGCTCGGTGTTTTTTCGTGTAAGCAGACTGCTTAGTTGATCGGCGACATCCACAACATCACTGATTTGACTACGTTGATACAGTGGTGTGCTGATATCGATAGCGATGACGATATCAGCCCCCATTTCTCGTACCACCGATATGGGCAAGTTATTGGCAATTCCGCCATCGACTAATAACTGCTGGTCTTTTTCAATTGGAATTAAAACGCCTGGAATTGACATCGATGCGGTGATGGCTTCGACTAGTGATCCGCGACTAAGAATAACTTCATTGCCAGTGACGAGATCGGTCGCAACCGCACGAAATGGAATATTTAATTGGTCGAAGTTGTCCACATGAGACACCTTCGCGAGATGACGATTAAGGATCAGACCGATGGTTTGACCGGAGACAATCCCCGCGGGCAGTTTAAATCCTTCATGATCCAGTCCAATTTGAACATTGGATAAAAAGCGTCGGCTGTCCACTTTTCGCCGATAACTGAATTGATTGCGAGCAACTTCATCATCGAAGGCTTGTTCCCAATCGATGGTGTTCAGAATTGTTTCAATCTCACTCACCGAATAGCCGCTTGCATATAAGGCACCGACCACGGCTCCCATACTGGTACCGGCAATATAGTCAACTTGAATTTGTTGGCGCTCAATTTCTTTCAATACGCCAATATGTGCCGCTCCTCGTGCCCCACCTCCGCTCAGAACCAAGCCCACTTTGTGGCGCTCAGCATTGACCAGTTGCAAGGTTATTACAATTATGAGTAGGCAGAGTCGCGGCATAGCATTTCCTTGGCACAGCAAAAATACGCAGTTTAGAGACTTCATTGATTAATCTCAATGGCGCTGAATTTGCGTATTGGTTGGAGTTTATGTCATAACAGAGAAAACAAATCTAAGGAGATGCGGTTTTGGAGAGTTTATCCATTAATTTAAACTGGAATGAAATGCTGTTTAATCTAGTGCATTTGGGCATAGCTTACTTACTGGCGTTGCCAATGGCTTTTGATCGAGACGGGAGTAAGCATGGCGCCGGTTTAAGAACGTTTCCATTAGTTGCGGTGGCAGCCTGTGGCTATGCGTTAATTGGTATGTCAGTACTTGACTCAACCGAAGCTGAGGCGAAAGTGATTCAAGGAATTATCACCGGGATTGGTTTTATTGGTGGTGGTGCGATTTTAAAAAATAAAAGCTCGGTATCGGGAACGGCAACCGCTGCCAGTATTTGGAACACCGGTATTATCGGCGTCGCGGTTGCCTTTAGTCGCTATGAAATCGCAGCGCTGCTATCGATCATTAATTTAGTAACGCTGCGTTATGTGAAAGAGTTAAAGCAAGATCCTAATGATGAGTAAACTAGCTGGCTTGAATACTCACGGCTTCTCCGCCTTGAAGACGCTCACCCCCGCGGACCACAACGTTTTCACCGGCTTTTAATGCACCGTCAACAATTACCCAGTCACCATTGCCTTGGCCAACGGTGACTTTAATTCTTTCAGCTTGATTGTTTTCATTGATACGCACCACATAAGTACCATCGCGGCGTAAAATCAAAGCGTCACGGTGTACGCTCAAGGCGACGCGGTTTTGCAGCAAAGGGATGCTAACTTTTACTAACTGCCCGGAAGCCCAAAAGTCGGTTGCCTCGCGCGGTAGATTGAGTCGAATTTCGAAGGTTTGCGAACGCGGATCGGCGGCAGGAATAATTGTGGTGCGCGCCACTTTAATTTGGATGTTGTGATCTTCTGCGGAAGTTAATAGCGCACTGGATTGAGCGGACAATTGACTCAGAAACCGTACCGGAGCAAAAGCTCTTACTTCTAGTTGCTCGGTATCGAGTAATTGCAACAACTCGTCACTGCGATTGACATCACTGCCAGCGCGTTTCAGGCGCGCAGTCACCACGCCGGCAAAAGGAGCCTTAATAATAGTGCGGGCTAATTGATCATCAATCTGCTGCAGTTTAAGTGCCGCTATTTCGTGATCCGATTTAGCCAGTTCAAATTGTGATTGAGTTTGCTCAAGTTGAAATTGTGATGTGTTGTTTTGCTTTTTCAGTTCCTTCTGCCGGGCGAGCTCGCGCTGCAAATAGGTAAGATTGATTTCGGCGCGCTTCAGTTGTGCCCGTTGTTCTAATTGTTGTAACTCGAGTGGTAGGCGCTCGAACTGGGCAAGAATGTCACCAGCTGCGACAAAGCTGCCAGGTTCGGCGACGTATTCGAGTTTGCCGCTCACTCCAGCCGTAACGGCGACCCGATGACGACTGTGAACGGTGCCAATCAAGTCCACCATTGGCGGAGTTTCCGATGACTTAACTTGCGCGACTTTTACCGGCCGCGGAGCGGGTTCGGCGGCACTTGCAGGTGTGCTTAACGTGATACTAAGAATTACCAAGAGTGATAATAAAGTTAAGTTTTTCATTAGTAATTTCCTTTATGAGCGGTCACTTGCGCAGTCGTTTTGGCTACACCAAACGACCACTGCCATTGCAACAATGCCGGCATTAAGATCAAAGTAAATAGAGTAGTAATCGTCATGCCACCAACAATAACGGTGGCTAATCCGCGATAAATTTCTGAGCCGACACCCGGTATCAGCATTAGTGGCAACATGCCAAACAGACTGGTGAGAGAACTCATGTAAACCGGGCGTGCGCGAATGCAGATGGCTTCGCTTACGGCTTGTTGTAATGAGCGGCCAGCGCGCTGGGCTTGGCGCGTTTGGTCAACCAATAAAATAGCATTGTTCACGACCAAACCGAGTAAGATGATAAAGCCAATCATGGTCAATAAATCGAGCGATTGAAAAGTAAATAAATTTAAAACCCAAAGTCCAAGAACACCGCCAGCCACGGCCAATGGCATAACACAGAGCACTAACAAACTATCTTTAATACTGCGGAACAATGCGGCCATTAACATTAATAAAATAACGATTGCCAAAGCAAAGTTGGTCGCCATTTCACTGATGGCCGAGTGTAATTGATTGGCACTACCGCTCACCAATAAACTGACGTCCTCGGGCATTTCTTGTTGTAGTTGCGGCAATACTTTTTGCTCGAGGATTTCCAATGTCTCTTCCAGCGACATGTGGGCGGGAGGATTGATCAGCAAGCTCACCGTACGGCGACCATTAACTCGGCGTAATTGAGTGGGACCAACGGTCCGCTCTATCCGAGTCAGTTCGCCTAGGGTTTGGACACCGGATAGCGGCGTATGCACGGGTAGTGCGGCTAACTCGTCGGGCGAAACCCAGCGTGAACCACGCAAGATAACATTCATTCGTTCATTGCCATCAAAGTATTCACTGACAAAGAGACCGCCGGTGTAGGCGCGCACAATATTGGCTACGGTTGCGCGATCCAAACCCGCTTGCGTGATGCGTCGATCATTAGGGAGCAATTGTAACTCGGGCTCCGACAGCGCGAGACCAGGGATTGGACGAGCCCCGGCTTCGGGTAATTCGCGGCGAAGAATGTTCATCCCCATGGTAGCGGTGTCCATCAGTCGCTCAATGTCAGCGCCTTGAATATCCAAGCTGATTGAGCGGCCATTGCCTCCACGCAAATTGATCATTGAACCGCGAAATAAAAATACTTGGGTATCGGGCAAACCGGCTAGTACCTCGTTTTGCACGATAGCCATGAGAGCTTCGACCTGAGTCGGATCGGCGGCATAAATAAATCCGCCACTGGCTCCTGGTCCGAAAGCATAAAAGTTGTAGCTTTTGATCTGGGGCTGTTTCTCGCCACTCATGTAAGGGGCTAAGCGTTGCTTGACGCGATCGGCTAACTCTTCCTCTAAAAATGCTAGATTGCCACCCGGTGGCATGCTGAGGTTAAAGAAGAAACCGTCGATCGGCGCTCGTGGCATAAAATCAGTTCGTGGCAGGAGTGTTAGCGTTATCGCAACCGAGCCGCCTAATAGACCTAACACCCACAGACTGCGTTTAAGCTGCGAGTTGGTGCGCAAAATGATCCACGATGCTAACCGTTGCCAAATTGCGCGTAACGGATCGTGACTCGATTGTTGGTTTAAGCTAAAGCGACTGGCGACCGGTAATACCGCGGTTGCGGTGACCAATGACGAGATAACGGCAACCGAAAGCGTCAATGCCAAATCGGAGAAGAGTTGTCCTTCTATACCTTCCATAAACATGATTGGAACGAATATCGCTACGGTAGTAGCGGTTGAAGCAAACAGGGCTCCGGTAACTTGGAGCGTGCCTTTGAGCACGGCCTTGTAGCTATCGAGGCCTTCATCGCGAAGGCGCACAATATTTTCTTGAACAATGATCGCGGCATCAAGCACTAAGCCAACCGAGAATGCAAGACCTGCCAATGAAATCACATTTAAACTACGTCCGAGCAGGCTTAATACGATAAAGGACACCGCGACGGCAACTGGGATGGTGATGGCAATGATTAAGGTTGCGCGCCAGCCGCGTAGAAAGACCCATAAAATGGCTAATGCAAGAATAACTCCAAGGCCTAAGTTGCTCTTGACCAGCTCTAAGGCATTGCGAATATGTACCGAAGCATCAAAACTAAGATCAATGGTAAGGCCGACCGCTTTTAAGGGGCCTTCATTAAGCTCGGCAATCGCGGCATTAATGTCGTCAAGAACGGCAACGGTATTGGACCCATTAGTGCGCGGAACGGTAATGTAGTAACCGGGCTGGCCATTGCGCAGGGTGAAACCAAAACGATCTTGTTGAGTAACTTCCACACTGGCCACTTCGTTGAGTGCAATTGGGCGTTCCCCGCTGTAGCCAACGATCATTTCGCCCATCGACGCAATATCGTACTGACCAGCGAAACGGACTGTGTACTGACGGCGGCCAACGTCGGCAAAGCCACCGGAAGCGTCGTTAGCGCGCGCAACGGTTTGCGCAATTTGATTGATACTTAATCCGAGTGAAGCGGCGCGATAGGGATCGAAACTGATCCGTAACTCCTTTGGGCGCCGTGAGTTAAGATTAACGATTCCTACTCCAGAAATTTGCGCCAAACGTGGTTCAACCACATCATCAATTAACTTTTGAAATTGGGTTACATCGTCGATGTCGCTACCGGCAACTGGACGAATCAGTAAGGAAGCTGCATTCGGAGCGTTTTGCCCGGTTCCTGCGGCGGATACTATCGGTTCTTGCGCATCGAGCGGCAAAGGGGGCGCTTGGTTGAGGTTATTGAGAACATTGAGCATGGCTTGTTGCATGTCGGCGCCCACATCAAATGTCAGGACGATATTGCCAAAGCCGCGATTAATATTGGTGCTAATGTCGATCACCCCGGGGGTATTTTTCACCGCATTTTCAAGCGGCTCGAGGATCACGGCTTCAATTTCCTCCGGCGCTGCAGAGCGCCAGCCGGAGGAAATGGTAATTTGCGGCTGCTCAATATCAGGTGTTAGTTGGATTGGGAGCTTTAATCCACTGATTACCCCAAATACCAAAATCAGTAAAGTTAAGACAATAATGGCTGCGGGGTTTTTAATCGACAGTCGGGTGATATTCATAATGGTTTTGCGCCGGGAAATAAAACAATGGTCGTCGAAAACTTGATTAACTTCTGTGTAAGAGATGTATCGAAAGCTGCGATTTAGTAACAAATTGTTGGTAATAATACCAAAGTTGAATACTGGGTTTGCGAGGACAACCCGCAGTAGTGAGAAAAGAAGCGAGCAAGAAAAAGGCGGAGATAACTCCGCCTTTTACTCGTTATTATTGAGGGTTACGGTTAGTCGCGGTATACGTCCACAGCGGGGCAACTACAAATTAAGTTGCGATCACCAAAAACGTCATCAATGCGATTGACCGTTGGCCAAAACTTGCTGGTTAATTGATCATTAAATGGGAAACAAGCTTCTGCGATGCTGTATTGGCGGTCCCAGTTGGCGACGTCCACTTGCGTATGCGGGGCAAACTTAAGAGGATTGTGCTCGGGATCTAACTCGCCTGCGGCAATGCGATTAACTTCTTGTTTAATTGCAATCATTGCATCTACAAAACGATCCAATTCAGCTTGTGACTCAGATTCGGTCGGTTCAATCATCAAAGTGCCCGCCACTGGGAAGCTCATGGTCGGTGCGTGGAAGCCAAAATCCATCAAGCGTTTGGCGATGTCAACTTCAGTGATGCCGGTTTCCGCTTTGATTGGGCGCAAATCAATGATGCATTCGTGCGCAACGCGATCATTACGGCCAGTATAGAGAATGGGGTAATGTTCGCTGAGTCGCTTGGCTACGTAGTTGGCGTTAAGCAGTGCGACTTCAGTGGCTTGGCGTAAGCCTGCACCGCCCATCATCGCAATGTACATCCAGCTGATCGGCAATATCGATGCACTGCCGAACGGAGCCGCTGCAACGGCACCATTATCGGCTCCGGTGTTGTCAATCTTACGTACTGGGTGATTCGGTAAAAATGGCGCTAAATGCGCTTTCACGCCAATGGGTCCCATGCCAGGACCACCACCACCATGCGGAATGCAGAATGTTTTATGTAAATTCAAATGTGAAACATCGGCGCCGATATAACCCGGTGCGGTAATGGCGACCTGAGCATTCATGTTGGCGCCATCAAGATACACTTGGCCACCATGCTGATGCACGATTTCACAAATGTCTTTAATCGATTCTTCATAAACTCCGTGAGTTGAAGGATAAGTGACCATAATAGCGGCAAGGTTGTCCGACATCGACTCGGCTTTGCTGCGCAAGTCGTCCATATCGACATTGCCTTTCTCATCACAATCAACCACGACGACTTTCATATTCGCCATTTGCGCGCTGGCAGGATTGGTGCCGTGTGCAGAGCTTGGAATTAAACAGATATTGCGATGACCTTCGCCGCGGCTTTCATGATATTTCATAATCGCCAACAAGCCAGCGTACTCACCTTGAGCGCCAGAGTTAGGCTGCATGGACATTGCATCATAACCAGTAATGGTAATTAACCAGTCGGCTAATTCATTGATCATTTTGTCATAACCGAGGGTTTGATTCCGAGGTGCAAACGGATGCATATTGGCAAACTCCGGCCAAGTCACGGGAATCATTTCCGAAGTTGCATTCAACTTCATGGTGCACGAACCCAAGGCAATCATTGAGTGAGTCAGTGACAAATCTTTATTTTCCAAGCGCTTCAGGTAGCGCAACATTTCAGTTTCGCTGTGATAGCTATTGAAAACTTCATGGGTCATAAACTCACTTTGTCGAGCCAGTGCCGCTGGGAAGCTCTGATGTTGCTCGGCTGCCGTCAAGGTTGCATCAGCAGCAAAGTCGGCGCCACTGATCAGATTGAATAATTGTGCGATATCGGCGGCTGTTGTGGTTTCGTCGATCGCAACACCGAGTTGACCATTGCCGTCATTACGTAAATTAACACCGGCATCATAGCAGCGTTGCAACACGGCATCGGCGTCGTCGACAGTAAAGGTTAGGGTGTCGAACCAATGTTGATTAAGTACTTTAATGCCGGCCTGTTGCAATCCTAAAGCAAGCGCGGTCGCCAGGCGATTAATCCGCTTGGCAATGCGCTTAAGACCTTCTGGACCATGGTATACCGCATAGAATGAAGCCATATTGGCCAATAAAACTTGCGCGGTACAAATATTAGAAGTCGCTTTCTCGCGACGAATATGTTGCTCGCGAGTTTGCATTGCCATGCGCAGAGCCGGGTTGTCACGTAAATCTTTCGAAACGCCGATAATGCGCCCTGGTAGCGCACGCTTGTAGGCGTCGCGAGTGGCAAAAAACGCTGCGTGTGGTCCACCAAAACCCATTGGTACGCCAAAGCGCTGCGCCGAACCGAGCACCACATCCGCACCCATTTCGCCGGGTGATTTAAGCAGCACTAAGCTGTAGATATCGGCTGCTACCGCCACGACCGCTTTACGGTCTTGCAAAGCGCTAATGAGCGGTTCGAGATCACGCACTTCGCCGGTTTTATCTGGATATTGCAATAGTGCACCAAAGACATCGTGATTGGCGGCATCGGTGGCGGCACCAATGATTAATTCAAAGCCAAAGTATTCAGCACGAGCTCGCATAACGTCGATGGTTTGTGGAAAAGCATTTTCATCGATGAAATACACGTTAGATTTTTTATTCTTGGACACACGTTTCGCCAGCGCCATGGCTTCGGCAGCTGCGGTCGCTTCATCCAATAACGAAGCGCTAGCTAGCTCAAGACCAGTTAAGTCGATCGCAACTTGCTGGAAGTTAATGATGGCTTCTAAGCGACCTTGAGCAACTTCTGGTTGATAAGGGGTATAAGCGGTATACCAGCCTGGATTTTCCAACACGTTACGCTGGATCACCGTTGGCGTTTTCACATTGTAGTAACCCATTCCAATGTAAGACTTGTTGACGGTATTTTGTTGTGCCAAGGACTGCAGATAATTCAGCGCGTCGGTTTCGGTTTTCGCAGCCGGTAATGGCAGCGCTTGCGGTAATTGAATTTTCTTTGGCACGGTTTGCTCAACCAATTCATCCAATGATGAAAGGCCAAGGGTGGTTAACATTGCCTGCAACTCGTCTTGACTAGGACCAACGTGGCGCTCGACAAACTCGGCGCTGTTCTCTAGCTCATTCAATGAAAGGTTACTGTGTTGTGTCATGACATCTTCCCATGGTTTAACTGCCACTTTTTCCGGCTGATTGGTACTGGGTGGTGATGGTATTTCGGCGTTACATAAGGGCTTCAGTTGTCTCTCTTTAGCCGTTTTTGTGTGCGCAGTAAAAAAACAAATGCCCCAACTTTTTTGTTGAGGCATTCGGTCTTGCTGAGACCGGATTATTCGTCGGCGATAGACTCGCCATAGGCTTCAGCATCGAGCAATTCTTCGAGCTCTGCGAGATCGCTTGGCTGAATTTTGAACATCCAGCCGTCACCGTAACTGTCAGAGTTAACCATTTCTGGAGAGTCTTCGAGATTCTCATTTACTTCTAACACAGTCCCTGAAATAGGTGCATAGATATCAGAAGCGGCTTTGACCGATTCAACCACGGCAACTTCGTCGCCGGCGCTAACTTCAGCTTCTACTTCAGGTAGCTCAACATAGACGACATCACCCAAAAGGGCTTGAGCGTGATCGGTGATACCGACAACAACGCTGCCATCTTCTTCCAGGCGTGCCCACTCGTGGCTCGATGCGTACTTTAATTCGCTTGGAATATCGCTCATGTGTTTAATCCTCGTAACTTTAATGTGCTGTAATTTTAACTGATCTTGTCAAATGATCGGAATTATTTTCATTAAACCAATGCTTCGCCTTTGCGTACAAAGCAGGGCTTGACCACTTTGGCTGGCACTTGCTTTCCGCGAATATCAACCATAACGGTATCACCGGCGGTTTTGCTGATGCGTGCCAAACCAATACTTTTCTTTAGCGTGGGTGACATGGTGCCACTGGTGACAACCCCTTCACTGCCATCTTCAGCGATTACTTTCATTTGCGAGCGCAACACCCCTTTGCCTTCTAGTACTAGGCCGGCCAGCTTGTGAGTGACCCCTTGCTCTTTTTGCGCGGTTAACGCCGCACGACCGATAAAGTCACGATCAGCGGGTTCCCAGCTAATAGTCCAGCCCATATTCGCGGTGAGCGGTGACACACTCTCGTCCATATCATTGCCATATAAATTCATGCCGGCTTCTAACCGTAAAGTATCGCGTGCGCCGAGACCACACGGCTTCACGCCGGCTGCAACCAATGCGTTCCAAAACTTATCGACTGCAGCTAATGGCACCATGATTTCATAGCCGTCCTCACCCGTGTAGCCTGTGCGTGCGATAAAGAAGCCTTCACTCTCAACCGCAAAGAATACGCCCAAGTTAGCACTGTCTTGTTGCTGCTTAGGGGTTAGCACTTGTTGGGTTTTAGCGATCGCATTCGGACCTTGGATTGCTAACATGGCGAAATTTGGATTGTGCTCAACTTTCACGCCGAATGGCGCTGCTTGCTCTGTCATCCACTTTAAATCTTTCTCGCGAGTTGATGCGTTCACCACAACCCGGTAAAACTGGTCATTAATGTAGTAGGTGATTAAGTCATCAATGACTCCGCCGGCTTCATTTAGCATGCCGCTGTACAGCGCTTTGCCGGACTCCGTGAGTTTGGCTACATCGTTGGCGAGAAGCTTTTGTAGGTAGGCCTTGGCGTTTGCTCCAGTGACATCAACAATGGTCATATGCGAGACGTCAAACATTCCTGCGTCAGTTCTTACGGCATGATGCTCGTCGATTTGCGAACCGTAATTAATCGGCATTTCCCAGCCGCCAAAATCAACCATGCGCGCGCCGGCATCGACATGTAACTGATAAAAAGGAGTTTTTAATCCTGCCATTGTACCTTCCTGACCTTACCAGCCTTTTAGCATAAGAACTGGAGTGAGTTGTAGACCTGTTACTGTGCTTAATTTTTGAGCGCGAATTATACCTATCGCATGAGCATTAACAAATCGGATTTTTGTTTTTTTTAGCCAGCGGAATAACCACTGGCTATATGACGAAAGAATTGCCGTCTGGAAATGCCAATGAAGACTATTGAATCGAGTCGTCTTGCATGTCTCGTCCGGCATTGGCCAGTATTTGCTCGATGTCTATTGCGTCATAATCATAGGCGGTCTGGCAAAAGTCGCAGGTTAACGTGACTTTGCCATCGGCCGCTAAGATTTCATCTAGCTCATCGCGAGGGACTAGCGCCAGCGAAGCTGAGGATTTTTGCCGGCTACAGCCACAAGAGTATTCAATGGTATTCGCTTCGAATAATCGCAACGGATCTTGGTGAAACAAGCGATGAAGGATGGTTTCGACATCTAAATTTAACGCTTCTTCTGCTGACAAGGTTGCGGCTAGTGATGATAGATGCTCTAAACCGGAGCTCTGTTGATGCTCTGGCATCGCTTGCAGCATTAGCCCAACGGCACGTTGATGATCGGTAAAAATCCAAATATGGGTAGCTAACTGCTCCGATTGTCGAAAATAATCCTCAAGGTTTTGCGCTAGGTGAGAATGATGCATAGGCACAATTCCTTGATAGCGCTTGCCTTGCTCTGGCTCAATGGTTAGCGCCATTTGCGCGCCAGGCATCAATGATTTTAAGTCGTGCTCGGCAGGTAGCTCATCTGCATGGCGCGCCACGCCACGAAACTGGCGTTGGTGGTTCGCTTGAATCAGTAACAGCTTTAGTGCTCCGCCGCTTTGAATTTGCAGGCTCATGCGCCCTTCAAACTTGAGGATTTCAACTAATAAGTTAGCGGCGACAGCGGCACCGAACAATTGTTGCTCAACAGCGGCCGGATAGGCATGCCCCTGTAACATACTTTGTACACTATGCTCGAGTTGCACCCACTGCCCGCGCACTGCGTGCTCTTCGAATAAGAAGCGTTGGATGAAATCGGTTGGATTATCATTACTCATAGTTTTTAACTGGTTTCCTTGTGGTCGACTGCAGCGAAGCGCGCTAGTTTACTCGCTACTATTGATTCTTTTAAAGCGATGAATTTGCCGTCGCTGTTTTTTGTCGGGTTTGCGTTCATGGGTGATCCCAGCAGCTTTGCGCATGGCTCTTGCTTCCTCGCGTGCTGATACGCTTTGCTCGGTTTCTTGGTATAGAGTCTGGGCAATCGGAGCACTGCTGCGCTTGTCGGAAATCGCACAAATCACAACGGTACGCTCATCCGGGCCAAGGCGTAGCCGCACATGAGCTCCCACTTGGACGATTTTCCCGGGCTTAATACGCTGGTCATCATAATGTACTTTGCCACCATCGATGGCCTCTTTCGCTTTTCCGCGCGTCTTATAAAAGCGCGCAGCCCAAAGCCATTTATCTAATCGAACCTTTTTCTCTTCACTCATCGTTAACAGATATCACTTGCAGTTTGGGTCGGGTCAATGGTGAACCTTTATACGGTTTGAAACGACTAAAAGGTTGACGAGCATCATCATTTTAGTATGTTTCTCAGTTTACTTGTGATCTTGGCTCAGGTTGCGGCAAGCGGTTAAAAACTAGACACAGTACGCAAACTAAACATTTTATTGGTAAACAGTATATCATTTGTGAATACTACCCTGAATATCAGGGCGACTTGACTTGATTTTTGGTATCCTACGAGGCTAACTCTAGCGCGGGGAAGCTATTTTTGGGACTAGCGTCAATTTGCACCCTTGCCACCATCGGTCATTAACGATGGCAAAATGCACGCAGTTGGCCAATTGGGGGAGCGAACGGCGTAGCCGGAGGTGAAGATAGGCGGGTAGATTGCGTTGGGCGAAGCTTATTTATTACTCTAGTAACATTGAGTGATAAACCTTCAGTAGCGCTTGAGTTTAGGATCAATTGACAACAATAAAGAGAACCGTGGATAGTGGTTCATAGGATTAAGTGACATGCAGTTAGACGCGTCTTTATTACAAAGGCTAAATAAACCTGAACCTTGGGCAAAGGCAATCGCAACCCTTTTGGTTGTGGTGAGCTTACTGCTGCTGGCCAAATTAACTTGGTTATGGGTAGATGCTTTTACTGCCGATTACACCATTTCGCCGCCAACCACGACTCGCACCACTAATACCACTGCGACTAATCAAGTCTCAGTGCAAGCTATCGTCAGTAAACATTTATTTGGCGATGTCAACGCAAAGCCGGAAGAGGTTGCGGTGATTGAAACTGCGGCTACCGAAACCAACCTGCCGTTAAAACTGCGCGGTATTTACGCTTTTGACGATGACGCGCGCGCATCGGCAATCATTGAAGTGGGTGGCGGTGATCAAGAAATGTATTTTATTGGCGACACGATCAAAAATGCTCGTGGGGCCAAATTGCACCAAGTGTTACCAACCAAAGTGATTTTAAATCGCAGTGGACAATTGGAAAGTTTAACGCTGGAGCAAGAAGACTCAGTGATCTCTATGGATGAGCGCAAGCCAGCAATATTAAAAACGGATGATGCAAAGAAAGATGATCGCGTGGTGGTGGATAACCCACGGATTCAACGTGACTTAACCGATATTCGACGCAAACTTGAAACTGATCCGCAAAGTCTAATGGATATGATTCGCGTCGAGCCGGTAATGGAAAATGGTGTTCTGCAAGGAGTGAAAATTGCTCCGGGTAAAGAACGACGTTTGTTTTCTCAGTTGCAATTACGTCGCAATGATATCGTTACGAGCATTAACGGCATTCCTTTAACGGATATGTCGCAATTAAGTGCCTTGCGCGAATCACTTACGACGGCTAAAGAAGTCAATATCAGTTTATTACGCAACGGACAAGCGCAAGAGGTAGTCGTTAGACTCGATGGCGTTTCTGATCGTTAGTACAACTATGAAGATAAAAAGAATTTTTGTGATAGGTAATTTTTATGACGTTTAAGGTAAGGAACCTCTCCATGATTAAGCGCTGCTTGGTGGGACTCGTAGCCTGTGCCATGATCCCGATGTCATGGGCTGGACAAGCCACGGTTAACTTAAAAGATACGGACATTAAAGTCTTTATTGAAACTGTGAGCCGATTAACCGGAAAAACGATTATTTTAAGTGATCGTGTTAAAGGTAAAAAGGTTAATGTAATTTCGCAGCAACCATTGAACGAAGAAGAGATTTGGGGACTGTTTTTAAGCGTTCTTAAACTCAACGACTTTGGTGTAATTGAGCAGGGAAATATCGTTAAAGTTGTTCAAGACCAAGAGGTCAAACAAGACGCTACTCGTGTTGATTCTGGCTCTTTGGATGCACCAGCGGATGAACAAGTAACACGGGTTGTAAAAGTTAATAATGTTGATGTTACGCAATTGGTCCCAGTGTTGCGTCAATTGATTCCACAAAAAATGCATATGGGACAAATTCGTGCAACGAATGTTTTGTTGTTACATGACTCTAAAGCGAACGTTGATCGAATTGTCAAAGTTATTCAACAAATTGATTATGAAAGTAACGAAGAAATTGAAGTGGTTGAGCTTGAACATGCTGCGGCTTCGGAAGTAGTCCGAATTTTAGAAACTCTGCAAAAACAAAATGCACAAAAAGATGTTGCAGCGTCGCAACCAAGATTTGTCGCTGATGAACGAACTAATAGTATCTTGTTGTCAGCAGAAAAGCGTGATCGCTTGCAATTGCGTGCTTTAATTGCGCGTTTAGATAGTGAAAATAATTCCGACGGTAATACCAAAGTGGTGTACTTAAACTACGCCAAAGCGACCGAGGTTGCGCAGCTGCTTGAAGGTGTTGGAGAGTCGATCGAGTCAGAAGAACCGCAAGCCAAACAGCGCACAGGTGGTAAGCCGCCCTACTCAATCAAAGCCCATGAGGATACCAATTCGCTGGTCATAACGGCCGCACCCGATATGTTGAAATCATTCGAAGCCGTGATTCGCCAATTAGATATTCGTCGTGCACAAGTACACGTTGAAGCGATAATTGCTGAAGTTTCAGATGTTGGCTTGAAACAACTCGGTGTCCAATTACTTTCAGCTGCAGGTGCTTTTACTAATTTTGGTAATACCGGCACTTCAAATGTATCTGTGGCGGCTGGAATCGCCGCGCTTCGTGGTCAGGAAACGGGTGGTGAATTCGTCCGTGATGAAGACGGCAACGTCTATCAAAATCCGGTTCGACGTCAGGGTGACAATGGCCAAGCATTAGCGCAAGCGTTGGCGGGATCACAAGGTGTAGTGTTTGGCTTTGGCGAAACCAATTCGAGTGGCGATGTAGAATGGGGCGCTATTATTCAAGCGCTGGGTCGCGATACAGAATCAAATGTATTGTCGACTCCGAGTATCACAACGCTCGACAACGAAGAAGCTTCGATAAGTGTTGGTCAAGAAGTCCCTATTATTACCGGTTCCGCTTTGGGTAATAATAACTCTAACCCTTTTACTACCGTTGACCGCAAAGACGTGGGTATTAAATTAAAAATTACTCCGTTAATCAATGAGGGGAATTCTGTTCGCTTGCAAATTGAACAAGAAGTATCGTCGATCGCGGGAACCACCGGTGCTGACATTATCACTAATAAACGACAAATTACTACGACGGTGCAAGTGAATGATGGTGGAATGGTTGTACTTGGCGGCTTGATTGATGAGGACATTCAAGAAAGTACTGAAAAGGTGCCAGTACTGGGCGATATACCTTTATTAGGTAACTTATTTAGTTCTAATCGAACCACTAAAACTAAGCGCAATTTGATGGTTTTTATTCGACCAAAAATTCTCCGTGATCAAGCTTCGATTCATGAGCTTAGTTCGCGCAAATATAATTATATCCGTGGTAAGCAATTGGAAATGCGCGCACAAGGCGTCACCTTAATGGACGACGATGACACCCCATTATTACCGGAGTGGGATGACTCACTTACTTTGCCGCCAACTTTTGAGAAGACCATAGAGCAGCAAAAGTCGATTGACAATAAGCAAGAGAAATCTGATGACAACTGAGCAAGAACCTATTGTTGTTGAAGAATCCATGCAGCCGGCGCAAGACGCTACTGCGTTAGCCGCAGTTGATCCGCTGGCCGATGATGCGGTTGTCCGTGCTCGGCTACCGTTTGGTTTTGCACGGCGTAACGGTATTGTTGTTGTCGACGATGCCAGTGAACCCGCGCAAGTCATCGCGCGCGAAAACTTTTCTCATGATGCGTTAATTGAAGTTCGTCGTTACCTAGAAAAAGCACTGACTCTAAAGTTAGTAGATGATTCTGAATTTGAACAACACCTTGGAATGGTTTACCAAAACGATTCATCCGAAGCAATGCAGGCGATGGAAGATATCGGTGAAGAAATGGATCTTTTTCGTCTTGCGGAAGAGTTGCCGGAAACCGAGGATTTGCTAGAAAATGAAGACGATGCGCCGATCATTAAGTTAATCAACGCACTGTTAACGGAAGCGATTAAAGAAAACGCATCCGATATTCATATTGAAACTTTTGAAAAAGAATTGACGGTTCGCTTTCGTATTGATGGTGTGTTACGCGAAGTATTGTCTCCGAGTCGAAAATTAGCGCCGTTGTTAGTTTCGCGAATTAAAGTTATGGCAAAGCTCGATATTGCTGAAAAACGCGTTCCACAAGACGGTCGTATTGCTTTGCGAATTGCTAATCGAGCGGTCGATGTGCGGGTATCCACTATGCCATCAAGCCATGGTGAACGCGTAGTATTGCGTCTGTTAGATAAACAAGCAGGTCGTCTCGATTTTACTCATTTAGGTATGCCCGAAAAGCTGATGCAGCAAATGAGTACTATCTTGCATAAACCTCATGGCATTATTTTAGTAACTGGCCCTACCGGCTCGGGTAAAACCACAACGCTGTATGCAGGTTTAACCATGCTCAACAGTAAGCAGCGCAATATTTTAACGGTTGAAGATCCGGTGGAATATTTGCTTGATGGTATTGGCCAAACTCAAGTTAACAGTAAAGTTGATATGACATTTGCGCGCGGGCTGCGCGCTATTTTACGTCAAGATCCAGACGTCGTGATGGTCGGTGAGATCCGTGATTTGGAAACAGCGCAAATTGCTGTGCAAGCATCGCTTACCGGTCACTTAGTATTATCAACTTTGCATACCAATACTGCCGTCGGCGCGGTGACGCGTTTAGTCGATATGGGTGTTGAGCCGTTCTTACTCTCATCATCAATGCTCGGTGTTCTGGCTCAGCGCTTGGTCCGTACTTTATGTAATGCTTGTAAAGAAGCTTATGTAGCCGATGAAACCGAATGCGAATTAATGGGTTTTGACAAGCAATCGCCACCGACTATTTATCGAGCGCGTGGCTGCGAAGACTGTCGACAGCTCGGCTATAAAGGTCGTCAAGGTTTGTTTGAGCTGTTATTGGTTGATGAAGAAATGCGTACGATGATCCATAACGGTGAAAGTGAGCAAACCGTTGAGCGGCACGCGCGAAAGTTTAGTCCTTCGATTCGAACCGACGGTCGTAATCGAGTATTAGAAGGCTTGACCACTGTTGAAGAAGTCCTTCGGGTAACGCGAGAAGACTGATGGCAGCATTTGAATACGTCGCACTGGACGGCAAAGGACGGCAAAAGAAAGGGATTGTTGAAGGTGATACACCAAAACAAATTCGACAAAATCTGCGCGAAAAGGGCTTAGTGCCATTAGAAGTTGAAGCCGTCACTGAGAAGCATCGCAAGCAACAATCGCGAAAACCGCTTTTTGCATCCCCGGGCATGAGTCCTGCCGATCTTTCTTTGGTTACGCGTCAGCTTTCAACGCTCATTAACGCCGCGATCCCGGTTGAAGAAACTTTAAAAGCCGTGGCGGATCAGTGTGAGAAAGCAAAACAAAAAACCGTTATGATGGGAGTACGCTCGCGCGTCGTAGAGGGCCACACCATGGCGGATGCTTTGCGAGAGTATCCGCGAGTATTCGACGGACTTTACTGTTCCATGGTTGCTGCCGGCGAAAAGTCAGGGCATTTAGATGAGGTTTTAGATCGCCTTGCTGATTACACTGAAAGTCGCGAAGAAATGCGTTCAAAAATATTCTCAGCGTTAGCTTATCCAATGATCCTAGCGGTTGTGAGTCTCGGCATTATTATATTTCTATTGTCTTATGTCGTACCCAAGATTGTAAATTCTTATCGTGACATGGGCGGCGAGTTGCCTGGTTTAACTCAAGCACTGATTAGTACCAGTGACTTCGTCATTAACTACGGCGTTTATATTGGTATCGCGTTATCTTTAGTCATTGCCGGAATCAAGTGGTTATTACGCAATCCTAAACGCCTAAAGAGCTGGCACCGTAAAGTTCTCAAACTACCGTTGTTTGGACGTGTTAGTCGTAACGTTAACGCGGCGCGTTTTTCACGAACATTATCAATCTTAAATTCCAGTTCGGTTCCGCTACTCGACGCGCTTAAAATATCGGGTGACGTAATGACCAACTTAGAGTTGAAAGAAGCAGTTCATGAAGCCACGTTTAAAGTTCGTGAAGGCTCTTCATTGAAAGCAGCGCTGATGTCAACTGGACAATTTCCGCCAATGATGTTGCATATGATTGGAAGTGGTGAAGCGTCTGGTGAATTAGATCGTATGCTAGAAAAAGCGGCGGCAAATCAAGAGCGACAGTTTGAACATTTTATTAATACTTTAACCTCGCTAATTGGACCCGTCATGATTCTGATTATGGGTGGGTTTGTATTAACAATAGTACTGGCTATTTTGTTACCGATCTTCCAAATGAACCAGTTATTAGCAGGGTAAACGAATTAAATTTAGTAGGAGAAATAGCAAATGAAACGGCATAGTGGTTTTTCATTAATGGAGATTTTAATCGCATTAGTGATTATCGGAATTTTGGGCTCTCTTGTGGTCGGTAATTTTATGGGTGCGGTTGATGACTCGCGTTTTACTAAGTTGAAGTCAGACTTTAAAAGTTATCAAACTGGTTTAATGCGCTACTACAATGATAACGGCTTCTATCCTAGTACTCAGCAAGGCCTGCAAGCGCTAGAGCAAAAGCCAGACACTAATCCAGAGCCAAAACGTTACCCGCGGGGTGGATATTTACAAATTGAAAAAGATCCATGGGGTAATGAATATTTGTATTTGTCTCCAGCAGAGTATGGTGAAGGCGACTTTGAGATTGTTTCACTCGGTTCTGATGGAAAAGAAGGCGGTGAAGGCTTGGCGCAAGATATCTTCAACTGGAACGTTGATGAGTATATTGAAGCTAGCAAGAAGCAAGATCAGTAAGATATCACGATTTAACTATGTTGCTTGAACACTCGCCAAAAACCAGTCGAAACGGATTCTGCCAAAGTGGCTTTTCTTTGTTAGAAATCTTAATTGCTCTGGTGATTGCGGGTGTTTTAGTTTCGATAGCGGTAATTAATTTTGGTGATGACCGCGACTCAGAATTAGAAACCAGTGCCAAGCGCTTTTATGCGCTGGTTAAACAAGCTCAAGATGAAACGCTTTTACGAGGTATCGACTTGGGCATTCGAGTTGAAGACCAGCGCTATTGGTTCTACTTGTTTGATGCCGAAAATGAGAAGTGGCTACCGATTCAAGACGACGAGTTTTTTACCGAGAAAGAAATTCCAGAATCACTGGAATTAAAGCTAGTGGTTGATGGCAGTACTTTATTTGCGGAAGATGAAGACGACGTTGAAATATTTGAGCGCGACGTCAACATTTTTGAAGACGAAGATGAAGTTGAGATTGAGCCTCCGCAAATTTACATATTGTCTTCTGGCGAAATGAATGACTTTAAATTTGCCTTGGGTTGGGTCGACCAAGAGCCCACTTATTACTTGGTTACCGGTACTATGTTAGGTGATGTAAAAATTGAAGGTCCAATGAACGGAAATTTACGCACCGAGGTTAAAGATGATGAATTCCTTAACCTATAAACGTGGCTTGCGAGCACTCAACCGATATCAGGGCTTTACCTTACTTGAGTTGTTAATTGCGTTAGTAATTGTGGCAACCAGTCTGGCGGCTTTAAATAACTCTTTATTTAACAGCACACTTGCGCACACTCGACAAATCGAACGCACGTATGCCCACTATGTGGCGCGTAACCGCTTAGGTGAAATGAAATTGGATGATCCTTGGCCAGGCATCGGCACTACTCGCGGCAATGAGTCGATGCTTAAGCGTGAATGGACTTGGAAGCAAGAAGTAAGTAAGACAACCGTTGATGCTTTGCGGCGCGTGGATATTTCTGTGTCATTAAAAGGATCGGAAGAATATACCTTAGCCACGTTTACTGCATTCGTTTCACGGCCACCGGAACAGGATCCGAGGGGTTAGTGTAATGAAGCGAGCATTCGGGTTTAGTTTAATCGAGGCATTAATTGCGATTGCGGTAACCGCTTTAGTTGCCGCGATCGCGTTGAATTCATTATCGAATGCTATCTCGATTAAAGAGGGCCAAGAAATTCAAGATGAGCGTTTGGCCAATTTTCAGCGCGCGGTGAATCGCATCACTATGGATTTAGAGCTTCTAGCCGACCGCGCCGTGCGTAATGAATATGGTGACTTACAACCACAGATCATGGGCGATAAAAGTGCCGATGAATCGTTTTTGAGTCTTACTCGTCAGGGCAAACGTAACCCTGCGAATTTACCGCGAACCGAAATGGAGCGGGTGACTTATCGATTAAAAGAAGGTGATTTGATTCGGGAACAATGGTTAATGCTGGATATTGCGTCGACCGACCAGATCGTCGAGCGGGTATTGCTTGCCGATGTTACCAAGTTTGAAGTTGAGTTTTATCACGATGAACAATGGATCGATTCATGGCCAAGCAGTGACATTGCAAACTATAACCGTAACGATTTAGCTACCTTAAAACCCAAGGCAGTAAAAGTAACGCTGGCAACGGATGATCACGGGGAACTGATCCAAATCTATCCGTTGGGAGACGCACAATGATGCGTCCCTTAACTTATCGCAAGCAACGTGGGGTTACGCTACTCGTCGTCCTGGTGGTGGTGGCATTGGTTACCTTGATTTCCGCCCAGTTAATTGAACGCGGTGTGTTTAGTGAACGTCGAACCACCCTAATGCTCGGGCGTGATCAAGCGTTTCAAATTGCCCTAGGAGGTGAGGAGCTGGCTTCGAATTGGTTAGCGCTGGGTTTTGATTCTCCGGATGTGGTGCACTTAAACCAAAAGTGGGCCACAACCGCATTTGAATTTCCCATCGAGGGCGGCAGCGGCATGATCAAAGGCTCAGTACGCGATGCGCAGACTTGTTTTAACTTAAATGCACTGGGCCGTGTACAAAATGACGATGGACCTGGCGGTGGTGATGAGCCTCGCTCGGAAGGCGATCGCGACGGTGGTCGTGATCAAGGACGCGATGAAGGGCGTGATGGCAGCCCAAGCGTCGGACCGAGCAACGACCCAAATGGACCGCAGCGACGACCTCGAATACAAGTTATTTATAGCAACTTGGTCAATGAAGTTTTAAAGCAAGTTGACTTACCGGGGGTAACACCGGAGTCTTTAGTTGCACCGGTGGTCGACTGGATTGATGAAGACGACTTACCAACGGGCATTGATGGTGCCGAAGATTTACTTTATACCGGTTATGATGTGCCTTATCGCGCGGCGAATAGTTTAATGGCAAGTAAATCTGAACTTAGAATGGTGAAAGGTTATTCGGCTAAAGTATATGAGGCCATTAAAGATTATGTTTGTGTCTTACCCCGCACCGATATTGACAGTATTAATGTGAATACCTTGTTACCGGAGCAAGCGCTTCTGTTAACAGCAATGGATGAAAAAATTGATGCGAGCCTTGCTCAGTCGATAATCGATAATCGTCCAGAGGAAGGTTATGATGCTACGAGCTTTAAAGCACAACTGCCGAATAATTCACAAATCAACACCGATAAAATTATTTTTACCAGTAATTACTTTGTTATTCGAATTCAAGTTTCACTGAATGGCGCGACATTTATCATGCGCAGTTTGGTTGAGCGCACGGGTGGACAACGTGACCAAATGAAGTTTCGTGTTGTGACTCGCTATTTTGGAGAGTTTTAATGAAAGATAAACTATTTATCCAGCTACCTGAGGATGAGCGTGATGAAATGCTCTGGGGAGTTTGGAATAGTGATGATAAAGAGTGGCGCGAACGAGGCAGCCTGTTAACCGTCGACTTGGTGGTACTTGCTGAGCAGTCACAGCGTTGTGAAACAATCGTTATTGTCCCTTCGGCAAAAGTTTCTTATAAGCAAGTCTACACTCCTGCTAAGCAGCTCAAGCAAATTCAGTTAGCCGTACCTTATGCGCTTGAAGACCAATTAGCCAACCCTATCGATCAGCTTCATTTTGCGTTCGGAAAGCGTGACAAAGATGGTCAGATCGATGTGTTCTGGTTAACTCATGAAATTATGGAGCATTGGCTGTCGTGGTTTGAGCAAGCTGAAGTTAAGGTTGATCGTTTGGTCAGTGAGCTCGGCCTGATTAAAACATTTGATGATGCCTCAGAAATTATCCTCAAGGACCACTTTGCTATTATTTCCGAAAATGATGGTCGAGTTTGGTCTTGTCAGCGCGATCTTTTGCCGATGCTTTGGCATAAGCAAACCGCTGATTTGAGTGACGACAGCAATGACAACGATGAAAGTCTCAGTGCGAATGTATTGCGCTTATTCCATTTCGGTGAGCTGGAGTCGTTTTGGGCTGAACAAGAATTTATCGTGTCACAACCATTTACGGCGGATGAGTATTTTGATGCTATTTGTCAGGAGTTTAGCCGTACCACAGTAAACTTATTACAGCAGCGTTATGTACCTAAGCGCGAATCTAATTTACAGCTTAAGAAATATACCTCAGCCCTATGGTCTTGTGCCTTTGCTTTTATTGTTTTTCTTGCCTATCAGGGCTCTCAGTTTTATGTATTGAGCGCAGAAAATGCAGTATTACGAGAACAAGGTGAGCAGTATTTCTCACGGGTTTTCTCGCGTCGCCCACGAGGTAGTGATCTGCTTGGACAAACTCAGCGGTTGTTACAAAAATCGAATCAGTCCGGCAGTGATGGTGAGTTTCTAAAGCTGCTCAATGTTACGGCTTCTCAGATTATTTCCTTAGATACTATCAAGCCTACCGCTATTACCTATGATGGACGTAAATCGGAATTGAGAATGGATGTTTTGGCACCAGACTATCAATCATTAAATAGCTTTCGGGATGAGCTGGTTAAGACCGGTTTGGCGGTGGATATGTCTTCAGCAAGCTCACAAGGCGAATTATATTCGACGCGTTTAGTGATTAGGAGTGGCTCATGAATGCATTAACTGAATGGTACGGACAACTATCTGAGCGCGATAAAAAAGTTGTGCAAATAGCGGCGCCGATCAGTGTTTTAATTATTATTGTATTTGCTGTGATTATACCCATTAATTCTGCGGTTAGCAGTTTGCGGAGTGAAGTAGCCGACAACAAAAAAGCTGTGGTTTTGCTGCAAGCGGAAGCGCCTCGAGGGACTCAAGGTGGCGCAAAGAAGAGTTTTAGCTCACTGACCAATTTGGTGACCAGTACAACGCGGCAATACAACTTTAAACTTGATCGATTTGAAGAGAAGAGCAGTAGCGAAATTAGTGTTTGGTTCGATAGTGTCGCCTTTGATCAGTTATTACAATGGCTTGAAAACCTCGATAATGACTATGGCGTTAAATCTTCTTTTGTCACAATCAGTCAAACCAGTGAAACGGGTATCGTGCGTACCAATGTTCGATTAACAACGGGTAGCTAATGTTGAATAAAAAGTTTTTCTTTTATAGCTTACTATTTATTATCTTTTTGTTGGCGACTTTGCCTGCTCGAACGGCACTCAATTTATTACCGAGTAACTTGGGATTGTCGGCAAAAGGTGTTTCGGGAAGTATTTGGTCCGGCGAAGCCGCCTCTGTTAGCTTTAATCGTTTTACGGTTAACAACCTTGTATGGAGTATCAATCCATTACATTTGTTCACCGGCAAAATTGGTGGTGGTGTCACTCTTGAGAATGAACAAATGCAGGTTGCTGGCGATTGGAAGATAGGGTTTGATTCAGCTGTCTATTTGAGTGATGTCGAGGCTGATGTCAGTGCTAAAATGATCGAACCTTATTTACCCATGCGTGGTACTCGTATTGAAGGTGATTTAAAACTGCAACTTGAGACGCTCGAGTTCGATCCTGAACAGGGGCCAATGGCGGTTGCCGGTGATATTCAATGGCGCAAGGCGGCTGCGAGTATTATGGGGCCTCTTATTTCTTTGGGTGATTTTTCATTGCGTGCTGAAACCAGCGCACCGGGTGTCGTTGAATTAGTCGCGTTACCGGCGGAAAATGTGGTTGATTTACAAGGCTCGATGACCTTGACTTGGCCGTCAATGTTAGCGGTTGATATTTCCGTCACCGAGTCGGTTCCTGAGTCACTGCAAAGCACCATTGCATTTCTGCAGCAAGGGCCACAGGGTCGACGCGTATTCAAGCAAGAATTACCCTTAAGACGTTAACATGCTAGATTGGTCACAAGTGGACACGGTGCTGTTGGATATGGACGGCACCTTGTTAGATTTATCATTTGATAATTATTTTTGGTCAACTTACGTGATCAGCGCTTTTGCGCGCCAGAATAATTTGTCGTTGAGCACAGCACGAGCGCAATTAGTACCCAAATTCGAGTCTATCAAAGGAACGCTAAACTGGTATTGCTTGGATTATTGGAGTGAGCGACTGGATCTTGATATTGCGGCGTTAAAGGCTGAAATTCAACACCAAGTGGCGTTTCGACCCAGTGCGGTACGATTTTTACAATTCCTAAGTGAACAACCCGTTGAGGTTTACCTTGCGACTAATGCACACCCGAAAACCTTGGAAATTAAGTTACTCAATGCCAATTTTCATCAATACTTCAACGCGTTGGTGACTAGCCATGAATTAGGCGCGCCAAAAGAGCAGCAGGAATTTTGGCGAGCGCTGCAACAATCATTAAACTTTGATCCTGCACGGACGTTATTCATTGATGATAGTCAAGTCATTCTCGAGGCGGCTGAAACCTTTGGAATTGCCCATTTATTCGGGATCGCACAGCCTGATAGCCAACAACCGGCGAGAAATATGTTACCCTATCATGCATTGACGTCGTTTGATGAGATTATCCCGCGGTGACACCGAAACTCCCCAAAATATTGCAGCAAAAAGAAGTCGCTCGCACGCGAATTTTTTGTGTGGAAGAGCTGCACCTTGAATTTTCCAATGGTGAACAACGAATTTATGAACGCTTGAAAGCTGGTGGTACTGGCGCGATTTTGGTGGTGCCCATCACCGCCGATGGCCAGGTGTTGCTGATTAAAGAATATGCAGCAGGTGTCAACCGCTATGAATTGGCCTTACCGAAGGGGTTGGTCGAAGCCGGTGAATCGCCACTTGAGGCGGCTAACCGTGAGCTTAAAGAAGAAGTTGGGTTTGGCGCCGATACACTCGTTACGCTTAAACAAGTAACCTTAGCCCCTGGGTATTTAAGTCACCAAATGACTATCGTTTTGGCGCAAGACTTGTATCCGGAAAAGTTGCCTGGCGATGAACCCGAGCCGATAGAGGTCGTTCCTATGCCGCTAGCAGAAATTCCGGCTTTATTGGCACGTGATGATTTTACCGAAGCGCGAAGTTTGCTAGCGCTGATGTTGGCTGAACAATACTTAACCCAAAAAAATTAGGAAATATAATGGACTATCAACAATACCTTAACGAGGTTATTCAAATTTCAAAACAAGCCGGCGCAGCCATTCTAGCGGTGTATAATTCAGATGATTTTGGCGCTCGAATTAAATCGGATGATTCGCCTTTAACCGAGGCTGACTTAAAGTCTCACCATATTATTGTTGCGGGACTTGAAAAACTTACACCGGAAATTCCCGTTCTCTCAGAAGAAAGTAAAGGCATCACCTATGATGAACGCAAAGACTGGCAGACCTATTGGTTAGTGGATCCCCTCGATGGCACCAAAGAATTTATTGCGCGCAATGATGAATTCACCACCAACATTGCTTTGATCCATGAGAACCGCGTAATTCTGGGTGTTATTTATGTGCCTGTTTTAGATACTTTGTACTATGCCAGCAAAGGACACGGGGCTTTTAAGCAAGAGCAAGAGCAATCCCCGGCTGCAATCAACGTACGTTCGGTTCCGCTACGCGATGGCAATAAACATTACACCGTTGTTGCAAGTCGTCGCCATGGGCTCGATAAAGTGCAAGCTTTGTGTAAACAAATGCCCGACTTTGATCTCGCCAGTCGTGGTAGTTCGCTGAAAATGTGTTTGGTTGCAGAAGGGAAGGCCGACCTGTACCCACGCCTGGCTCCTACTTCAGAGTGGGACACTGGCGCAGCGCAAATTATTGTTGAAGAAGCGGGCGGGCAATTAGTTAAAACGGATTTTTCAGATTTTCTTTACAATACGAAAGAAGATTTACTTAATCCGCATTTTTACGTCTTAGGTGATTCTGCTGAAGATTGGCGCAAGTTGTTATTAGGATAACGGCGGTTTAGTTAAAACGATGCGAAAAAATCAGGCGCTCGTTAAGAGCGCTTGATTAAAAATCATAGAGCTTTTCTAACTGTTCAATTTTTAAAATCAATTCTTTTGTTAAATCTTCAAACTTAAGCCGATCTAAAATAGAACGTAAAACTCTCTTCTCTTCATCGGTTATAACATGATCACGAAGCGCAATATTAATGAGTGTATCAAGTTCGATTAAATCAAGTTTGCCATCATCAGCAAAAATTTTCAGAGCAAACTGCGACATCTCCAAATGAGCGCTTTTTTTCATTATCAATTAACTCATTTTAGTCATTAACGATTACCGCAGTTCTATCTAAGTTAGTTTGATTTTTATCAACAAAGCGAAAGCTACTGTAACCAATCTGAATCAAGTCACCATTAATTAATCGGTAATGATCGATTTTAATTCCATTGACTTTAGTCGAATTTGTGCTTTTTAGATCTTCAAGAAAATATTGAACTTGACCATCTAAGTAAGGATCTTCTTCTCGAATAATTTGCGCATGAAAGCTACTAACAGCACCATCTTCAATCGGTACATCATTTTGTGGTGAGCGACCTATTGTTAGTACGCCACTATCTAAGGTAAATTTATTGACGATTACGTCGTCGACAATTAATCCGATATAAGCCATAAAGACTCCAAAATATTAAACTTTATTCTTGTGCAATAACAATCAATGATACATTATCGGGCGCTCCTGCACTGAGAGCTTCGTCAAGTAATTGTCGAGTGGATTCTTCGACCGGACTCCCCTGCATGGTATCGCTCATAAAGGCACTCGACATACAGTTACTTAAACCATCACTGCACAATAAAAACTGATCACCTGGCTCTACATCAATCGACAGAATCTGGGGATCCAGGGTTTCTTTTGCACCCAGCGCTTGTGTTAAGACATTTTTATAGGGCGAGTGTTCCGCTTTTTCATAACTAATTTGACCGTTATCAAGCCAGCTTTGCACTAAGGTATCGTCGCGCGTAAGTTGTTTGAACTCATCTTGTCGTAATCGATAACAACGCGAATCACCAATGTTAACTATCCAACATTGGCCGAAAAATATCACCACCGCTACGAGCGTCGTCCCCATGCCTAGATCTTCGGGATGCTCTTTGGCATGACGCTTTATTTGTTTATCGACTAGCTGAATGTATTCGCTCAGTGCTGAGCGCATGGTCAATTCACTGGGGAATGCGCCTGGCGATGTGGTAAATAGGCGTTCAATGAGATCGAGAAATTGGGTTCGTGCCATGGCGCTGGCAACTTCACCAGCCGCATGTCCGCCCATACCGTCAGCAATTACCGCACATAGCCAACCGCGCTCTTGGTCAATTTGCCACCCAATAGCGTCTTCATTGTTGGGGCGTTTCTTCCCTTGATCGGAAACGCCGGTTACTTTCCATGTAAAGCTACTCATCGGTTGATTGCATTACCTACTCTAGCGGGTTGGATTTAAAATCTCTTTTAAGCGCGTTAATCAAAGTTTCTTTGAACTCATCTACATTTTGATAGCGCTTATCTTTATCTTTTTGCAGTGCTTTGTTAATGATTCTACTCGCACTTGCCGGCAAGTCACCTCGGAGCTTTCGCACCGGCTCATGCTTTTGGGTGGTAATATTTAACGCGACCGTCGCCAACGATTCTCCGCGAAACGGTAATTGCCCAGTTAATAACTGATAGAAAGTGACGCCCATACTAAAGATATCGGAACGACCGTCGATACGTTTGCCTTGCACTTGTTCTGGCGACATATAAAACGGGCTGCCGAGTATCGCTCCCGTTCGAGTTTTGCTTTTATCCATTAAATGGGCGATCCCGAAATCTGTGATAATGACTTTTTGTTTCTCATCATCAAAAATAATATTGCCTGGTTTAATGTCGCGATGAACCACCCCTTGCTTATGAGCATAGGCTAAAGCAGAGGCAATTTGAACCATTAACTGGTAGACCAACACAACTGGTAGCAGCTGCTCGCGTTTGATATGCTGATCCAGCGGTACTCCGGTGAGTAAGTCCATGGCAATAAATGCAAGATCTTGCTCTTCACCGACATCATAAACGGTGACGATATTCGGGTGGTTTAATTTGCCGGCTGTTTCGGCTTCGCGAAAAAAGCGCTCGCGAGCAACCTGCTGCTCTTGATCTTCAAATTCGCGCGATAACGCGAGGGTTTTGATGGCTACCTCGCGATTGATTGCCGGATCAATTCCACGATAAACAACCCCCATAGCGCCTTTCCCCAGTACACTTTCAATGCGATAGCGACCCAGCGTGGGGGGTTGTAATCCTTCGGTGGGCATTAACAAGGTTTGATCCATGGCAACGGTGCTGCCCAGACCCGGATTGGTCGGACGAATCGAGTCAAGTTGTTGTAGCCGTTGCTGACAGTCACGAAAATTTTTGCGCTGCTCTAAGACCCAAACATAAATCTGTTTGGCGCGGTTGAAGTCACGCTTTTGCTCACAGTTTTGCGCAACTTCATAGGCCAGGTCGAGCACGGTTTGAGTGGGTGGCAATTGTTGCAGCAGTGCAAAAGCTTCACGCCATTGTTGTTGCTTAAGCAAAAGCTGCGCGGCCAGTAAAGCGGCTTGTTGCCACTTTTGATAAATGTGCTGTAACGGCTGTTGATGAATCTTTTCGAGTAAGCCACAGAGCCAAGCGAATAACCCCATTGAGCCGTATTCCAGTGCTGGAAATCGTTGCTGTAATTGAGTCAAAGTAAGCAAGTAAGTAGATGCGAGTAGAATCAAAAACACCATGAGCAAACTGAAGCTCACACTTAAGCGACATTTAATCGCTAGAATTAACCCACATAATGCGACGAACGGGGCGGCTAAGAGTATCAAGTTGGCGTAGGGTAACTCTCCCACCGCGGTGGTCGACAGCTCGGGAGCCAAATGATGGTTGATAGCGGAATAAGTGGCCGCAAAAATGTCCAGTTCCCAAGTCAATAATAGAGTGGCACTGCTGATGACCGCGAAGAGGATAAACCACCCGCTGGAAAATAGCGCTAACTGTGTTGATTGTTGGGGCTTTTGCTGCATTGTAAGAATTATTGGTGAAGCCACTGCTGATAGTGATTCTGAGCATAACGGATTGCTGCCGATCTCTCAAAGTAATCCGTAGCAAATTTACGAAAGATCGGTAATTTGACGATTCGTTCATCAAATTAGCCGGCTTTGATGAAAGCCGGCGCAGTTGATGTATAATCGCGATTTAGAATTTGACCCAAATTTGTATTTGTTGAAGTGAGTGCCAATGACTAAGCAGCCAAAACCGATGGTTTTATTAATCTTAGATGGATGGGGTTACAGCGAAGATCCCAAAGACAATGCCATCTTAGCGGCGAAGACCCCCAATTTTGATAAGCTTTGGGCGAACTATCCACACACGCTGATTTCCGGCTCAGGCCTCGACGTGGGGTTACCATCTGGTCAGATGGGTAATTCGGAAGTGGGTCATCTCAATTTAGGCGCTGGCCGTGTGGTCTATCAAGACTATACCCGCATTACCCAAGCGATATCAGATGGCGACTTTTACACTAATCCAGCACTTTGTGAGGCCGTTGAGGCTGCGGTTGCACAAAATGGTGCGGTTCATATTATGGGTCTGTTGTCGCCCGGTGGGGTTCACAGCCATGAGCAGCATATTTACGCGGCCGTCAAACTAGCCAAACAAAAAGGCGCCAAAGCGGTTTATATTCATGCGTTTTTGGATGGCCGTGACACACCTCCGCGCTCGGCTGAAGGGTCGATTGCAGGTCTGGAGAAGGTTTTGGCTGAGGAGGGAGTGGGGCGTATCGCGAGTTTGTGTGGTCGCTATTACGCGATGGATCGTGATCAGCGTTGGGAGCGAGTTGAAAAAGCTTATCGGCTGATCAGTGATGGTGCGAGTGAGTTTCAGGCAGCAAGTGCTGAAGAAGGCTTAAAGCAAGCTTATGCACGGAATGAAAATGATGAATTTGTTGAACCCACTGTGATTGGTGAGCCGGTAACCTTGGGCGCTAATGACAGCGTTATTTTCATGAACTATCGCGCGGATCGTGCGCGCCAAATTACCCGTGCTTTCGTTGAATCTGACTTCAGCGGTTTTGCGCGTCCGCGCACTCTAGCATTGCAGCATTTTGTTATGTTGACCCAATATGCAGCCGATATTGACACTGCAGTGGCTTATCCGCCTTTGCAACACAAAAATGTTTTGGGCGAATACTTACAATCACTGAATAAACGGCAATTGCGCATTGCTGAAACAGAGAAGTATGCACACGTTACTTTCTTTTTTAATGGTGGCATTGAGCAGCCTTTTGTCGGTGAAGAACGGAAATTAATTCCGTCTCCGAATGTCGCGACTTACGATTTACAACCGGAAATGAACGCGCCGTTAATGGCGGATGAATTGGTCGCTGCAATCACAGCGCAGAAGTTTGATGTCATTATCGGAAATTTTGCCAACCCCGATATGGTCGGACACACTGGGAACTTTGCGGCAACGGTTAAAGCCATTGAAACCATCGATCAATGCTTGGGGAAAATTGTTACCGCATTAGAGAAAGCCGGTGGTGAGATGTTGATCACTGCGGATCATGGTAACGCCGAAAAAATGGCCGATGAGTCAACCGGTCAAGCACACACTGCACATACCAGTGGACCGGTTCCACTAATCTACTTTGGGCGCCAAGCAAGCATCGCTATTGACGATGGGGTGTTAGCAGATGTTGCGCCAACGCTGTTGAGTCTAATGGGTATTCCGGTTCCTGAAGAGATGACCGGCCGACCTATCTTGCAGCTTGCTAAGTAGCGAACGAGCAGCTTAATGACGAAACGCACAAAGCCAATTTACTGGATGATTACCGCGGTGTTGTTAACCACACCGCTGGGCTTTGCAGCGTCTAAAAACGAGCAAACCAAACAACAGTTACAGCAAGTTAAAGGTCAGATTAAGCGTGTTCAGCAGCAACTGAGTAGCCAGCGGAAAAAGTATGGAAGTGCTGCAGAAGAGCTTAAACGAACGGAAAAAAAGATCAATTCAGCGGCAAAAATTTTACGTGCAACACAGCAGCAAATAGCGACCGAACAAAGCAGCCTGAAAAAAAATAAAAGTGCGGAAAAAAAACTTGCTTTAGATAAAGTAAAACATCAAAAGCTACTTGCGCAGCAATTGCGCAGTGCCTATACCAATGGTCGCCAAGAGTACTTGAAGTTATTGCTTAACCAAGAGCAGCCAGAAAAGTTAGGGCGTATGCTGACCTACTATGACTACTTGAATAAAGCGCGTTCGCAAAGCATTCAGCAACTCGGTGAAACTATTATCGAATTGCAGCAAGTTGAGGCTGCGATTCAAAGCAGCCTAAAAGAATTGACCGTATTGGAACAAGCGCAAAAGCGTGAACAGCAACAGCTGCTTGAGTTGAAAGGAGAGCGGGAACAAGCGGTCCGTTCGTTAGCGCGCAGTATTGCTTCGCAAGATAAACGTCTAGCCAGCCTACGAGCGGATGAAGAGGAGCTCGAGTCGCTGGTGCGGCAAATGGAACGCGCTTTACGTGAAATTATTCAGCAACAAGATTTAGAAGGTCTATCCGGCCACAAAGGCAAGCTTACCTGGCCACTTAAAGGCCGCGTTTCGCTTAACTATGGTGAACGTATCAATCGCGATATCCGCAGTAATGGCATTCGTATTAATGCTAAAGAAGGTCAAGAGGTAGCGTCGGTTTTTCATGGTCGCGTAATTTTTAGTGACTGGCTAAGAGGCTTTGGTCTATTGGTCATTATTGATCACGGCAAAGGCTATATGAGTCTTTATGGCAATAATCAGTCGCTGTTTAAAGAAGTCGGTGACTGGGTTGAAGCGGGTGAAATGATTGCAACCGTTGGGCAAAGCGGTGGTCAATCCAATCCTGGTCTTTACTTTGAAATTCGCTTTCAAGGCAAGGCGCATAATCCAATGCAGTGGATCCGCGGCTAAGCACTCCCCATTTTTATTCCCTCCTCGTTTGTAACCAAAACACTGTTATAACTTTAGTTAGAAATATGTTGGTCAAGGCCGCTTTTGCGAGCAGCAAAATCGACGGTGTTCTATAGTTAAACAGTACCGTTTGGCAATTCTCGCTCTGTCGTTTGGAGGCACAAATGAAGATAAAAGCAGTATCTTGGGCCATCACATTGTTGCTTATCGCTATCACTCCGCACAGTTATAGCGACACTAAAGCGTCTTCTGGCCGGGTCTCAGGGATCCCGATGGAGCAGTTGAAAGCATTTGCGGAGACCTATTGGCAGATTAAAAATAGCTATGTTGACCAAGTCGATGATAAACAGCTCTTCGAAGGTGCGATTAATGGAATGCTAAAATCTCTCGATCCCTATTCAGGCTATCTGAACGAAGAAGATCTCAAGGACTTGCAGGTGTCGTCGGACGGCGTTTACGATGGTCTAGGCGTCGAAGTGGTTGCGGAAGATGAACAAGTTAGAGTGGTTAGCATTATTGAAGACTCTCCGGCGGCGCGGGCAGGCATTAAAGAAAACGATCGCATCGTTGCGGTGGATGCGCACTCATTGGTAGATGTCGGGGCTGAATCCCTAATTGACTCGATGCGCGGAGTGGCAGGAGAGCCGGTGGTATTAAAAATATTGCATCCCGAAAGCCAGCTACCCGTTACCTATCAGCTTGTGCGTGAAACGCTAGAAGTTAAGAGTATTCGGGTTGCCCAAATGCCGCAAGATATATGGCATGTGACGATTAAAATGTTTCAACGTGATACCGGGTATGAGTTGGAGCAGTTGATTCGCCGAGCGACCGCAAATAAGCGTGTCGCAGGTGTGATTGTTGATTTGCGCAATAATCCAGGAGGGGTGTTAACTGCGGCAGTCGATGTGGCCGATCTAATGATCGCTTCTGGCATTATTGTGTCTACCGAAGGACGAACCGTCGACAGTTACCAAAAGTTCTTTGCTAACCCAGGTGATATCTTAGAAGCGACGCCTATTGTGGTGTTAATTAATGGGCAGAGTGCATCGGCATCGGAAATTGTTGCCGGCGCTTTGCAAGATCACAAACGTGGCTTGATCGTGGGTCAGCAGTCCTATGGCAAAGGAGTGGTGCAAAGTATTGTTCCGCTCAAGCAAAATACTGCCATTAAGCTGACGACCTCTCGCTATTTAACGCCGACCGGTCGCTCAATACATGGCAAAGGAATCGCGCCCGATGTTGAGCTTAAGCAAGATGCTACGGCTAACAATGCATTACCGAGTTTGGCGGATAAAGAGCTGCAGCAAGCTTATGATTTGTTGTTGAACCAAGTGGCGAGTGGTAAGGTTGAGACGAAAGCACAATTAACGTCAACGGTTAAATAATTTCAACTTAAAGGTCAGAGAAAACGAACTATGATAACCGCTAAATCCAACCCGGCAGTTGCTTGGCTGGCCGCCATCACAGTCGCCTTGCTTGCCGGTTGCAGTAACTCCAATGATGATGAAGTGGTCGGTGGGCCGGCTGGCGATCCCGCGATTATTTCGGGAACCATCACTTACGACTCGGTGACCCACT
>JABXHQ010000136.1 GCA_013373545.1 Gammaproteobacteria bacterium | reverse complement strand
CATCAATAGCCACAACAATGTCACGCTTGCCGCTAGCGTTAACTGTTTTCGCTTTCGGGGCTTCTTCTTGATTGTTTTCATCAAGTAAATCAACCACCAAGCGATGACCATAGTTTTGGTATGGCTCTAGCTCAAATGACTTAAATGAAACGCTGCGTTTTAGATCTAAAACGACTCGCACTGCATTATCACCTTCGCTGGTTCGCACATGTTGTACCAACGATGATTTGATATCTAAATCGGCGGGATCAAAACTTAAGGCCGCTCCTTTTAAATCGATAACCATTCGGTGCGGATCTTGTAAGGTAAAAATTGAGTGTTGCGAAGGCCCAGTCATATCCAATACGACCCGTGTACTATCGGGCGACTGCCAAAAGCGCATTCCTTTGACATTAGCAGCATCGGCATTGGCCATAAACAGTCCAAAAACAACTAGGACCTTGAGCATTAATTTATCCATACTTCACTTCTACTATTTAATGTTCAATTTATTATTCGGCGCTAAGCACCCACTCAATATTGAATCTTACGCTAACTTTGACCGCAATAATAACAGGAGTTCCCTGCTTAATCTGGTGTTGGAACCGATTCACCGTTATCGTTAAACGCATTTGCGATAGATGTCAGTACTGGCTCAGTTCCCGTAACGGTGGCTCGTCGCCCCGACTCCCAGTACTCTAATTGAATAATCAGATCGGGCTTAGTCAACCATCCCTCTCCCCGCTCTGGCCATTCAACCACCACCAAAGCAGAGTCATCGGCCAGATACTCGTCAAAACCAATATATTCTAATTCTTCTGGATCTGCGACGCGGTAAAGATCAAAGTGGTAAACCGACCAGTTTGCAAAAGTATATGGCTCGACCAAAGTGTACGTCGGGCTTTTGGTTGAGCCGGTAAAACCGACTGCACGCAACATCCCGCGCACCAATGTTGTTTTACCAGCCCCCAGATCACCGACTAAAAAAACCAGCGCTGACTGCTGTTGCAATGCCTTACCAATACAGCCGCCGAGTTGCTCTGTTGCGATTTCATTATCCAGTACAAACTGTTTCTGCACAACGACTCCTAAGGGTTTACTAATTGTCGAATATGAGGGAATAAATCCGCCGCTAATAGGCCGCGTTCAATTCGCTGTCCCTGCCATTGTACCGCGGCCTCCGCCGCTTCTCCATGGATCGCGACGGCAAGTCGAGCGGCTTCATAGAGCGGAACCTGTTGTGCCAACAGCCCAACGATAATGCCCGTTAACACATCCCCCATACCACCGCTTGCCATTCCAGGGTTACCTACATTAATTACATCAATCTGCTCATGATTAGCCACCAAAGTACCACTGCCTTTAAGCACGATAACACCGCCGTAGCGTTGTTGTAATTGCTCAATGGCGGCAAAACGGTCTGCTTGCACTTGCCCAATGGAGGAGCCCAGTAAACGCGCCGCCTCGCCCGGGTGCGGCGTTAAAATACGGTTATCGTTCTTACGCGGATTTTTCGCCAGCAAATTAAGCGCATCGGCATCCCACACTGATGGGATCGAATGATGATCCTGCGCTGCGAGAAAATCTTCCACCAACGCCACCAAGTTGCTGCCCCATTTCAATTGACTTAAACCCGGTCCGATGGCAATTGCGGTGATTGCCTGCATTAACGAGCGATAACTGTCTTTGGAAATTGAGTCATGCACTCCGTGACACATAATTTCCGGTCGCTGAGCAGCAATCGATTCAGCATGTTGCGCATGAGTAAGCAGCGAAACCAGTCCACTGCCGGTTCGCGCAGCAGCCTCGGCACATAAACGCGCCGCTCCGGCAAACCCAGGCGCACCTCCTAACACTAAGCTGTGCCCGAAAAAGCCTTTATGACTGGTCCGCCGTCGTGGAGTTAACCAAGACGTCCCTTGTTGATAACGATAGCGATGAGCATTCGGGTGGATCAACGCAAATACGCCTTGACCACACTTCAAATCATTGAGCACTATTTCGCCGCAGTAATCGCTGGCCAACCCAGTAAATAAACCGCGTTTATAAGCCACAAAGGTGACCGTTAAATCAGCATGGACGGCTAAGCCCTCCACAGCACCGGTGTCGGCCATCAAACCACTCGGAATATCCACCGCAATCACCGGCTGCTCACACTGATTAATCGCTCGCACCGCTAATGCATACTCCGCGCGTGGCGCGCCAACCGCCCCAGTTCCAAGCAGAGCATCAATAATAATACTGCCGCTCTCGGCGGTGGCCGAGGCAAAGTTTTCGGCCGACCATGGCAAGGGCGTAATTCCAAGCGCGGTTAAGCGTAAATAGGCACGCTCAGCGTCTCCTTCAGGTTTTTCGGCACCCGGCATTAGGAGGACTTGAACGGTTAATCCCGCTTGGACAGCTAGGCGCGCCACCACAAAACCATCACCACCATTATTACCTTTGCCACACAGCACCACGACTTTGTTATGCTCAGGCCAGCGTTCGCGCATTTCGTAATAGGTGGCCGCGCCGGCTCGCTCCATCAAAATGTAGGTTGAACCATCATGAAACCGCGCATACAACTGTTCTAATTGACGCACTTGAGCTGCGCTGTATAAGCCTTCGCTTTTCGCCATGACCGATCCTTCCTGTGGTGCGCTTTCGCTTTATTATTAAATTTTAAACACTTTTTCGCGATAGAACTTCAGCTCAGCTATCGACTCTCGAATATCATCCAAGGCCAGATGCGCGCCTTTCTTAGTGAAACCTTCAAGTGCCTCCGGCTGCCACCGCCGCGTGAGTTCTTTAATGGTACTCACGTCAATATGGCGGTAATGAAAGTAACGCTCAAGCTCTGGCATATGTCGCGCCAGAAATCGCCGGTCCTGACAAATCGAGTTGCCACACATTGGAGACTTTCCTCGCGGAACCCAAGCTTCAAGAAACGCAATGGTCTGCTCAGTTGCCTGCTGCTCATCAATATCACTCGCCTTAACTCGAGCAGTTAGACCGGAGTTACCATGATGCGTGGTGTTCCATTCATCCATTCCCGCTAAAGTCGCATCCGACTGATGGATCGCTAATACGGGTCCCTCTGCCAATATGTTTAATTGCTTATCAGTAACAATAGTTGCAATTTCAATTACCCGGTCGTGCTCCGGCTCAAGACCGGTCATTTCTAAATCGATCCAGATCAAGTTTTCGGCGTCAGCATTACCGGCTTGCTCTACATTTGAACTCATTGGCCACTCCATTAATTGACGGATATTCGAGGTTCAAGGTTGAATAGTGCCTCCATGATCGCGCAAAATAGCGCTTTAATGCAAACAATAGCACCTTGCTTAAGACATTAATTATAGGTAAAGACTCAATGAATAAACTAGTAGAACAACAATGCCGTTACGATGACGATGGAAAACGTCCGCTTGAAATGGAAGAAATAAAAGCCCTACAAGACCAAGTTTTAGCATGGGATGTTAATGAGCAAGGCACCAAGATTGCGCGCACCTTTCATTTTAAAAATTATTACCACACGATGAACTTTGTTAACGCAATTGCTTGGATTGCGAATAAAGAAGCACATCATCCCGATATGCAAGTGAGCTACGGTCATTGTGAAGTCGTATTTACCACTCATGATTCTGGCAACCGGCTAACGATTAACGACTTTATTTGCGCGGCGAAAGTCGATGACTTGCTGAATGCTGGCAACTTTGGCCCGAAGCTGGTTGATGAAGCTTAATTAATATGGCGAAGCGACAAAAGCTGACTCTGCAACAAAAGCGTCGCGTCGCCAAAAGTCAGCGTAAAAAAAGCGAACAGCCACTCGAATTCCCTGATGACTTGGGTCCGATTGAAAATGGCATTGTGATTAGCCGCTTTGGCGAGCAGGCCGACATTGCCGATAACAATCGACAGGTACTGCGTGCTTACCTACGACAAAACTTGGGCAGCTGCGTCGCTGGCGATCGCGTGAGTTTTCGGCGCGGAAGCGATATCGCTGTGATTGAATCAATCAGCGAACGTTCTTCGGAACTCAATCGCCCAACACGCCACTCAGGTATTAAGACAATCGTCGCAAACATCGATCAAATCATGATTGTTGTTGCTCCTTACCCGGAATACTCAGCCATCATTCTCGATCGTTATTTAGTCGCTTGCGAACTGGCAAAAGTAACCCCGCACATTATATTCAATAAAATGGATTTAGTGAGTGCCGAGCAAGAAGCTTTTTTTGCACAACAAATTAATTTGTATCGTACTATTGGCTACCAAGTATTCCCAATTAGCTGCCAAACTCAAACAGGAATAAGCGAGCTAACTGAACAATTTCTGGGTCAAGAAAGTATTTTGGTCGGCCAGTCAGGCGTAGGCAAATCATCGCTCATCAACACCCTGTTACCCGACGCGGATATGGCCGTCGGCGAAGTGTCTGAAAACTCACGTCTTGGTACCCATACGACAACGGCATCACGATTGTTTTTTTTACCGCAAAATGGACACATTATTGATTCGCCTGGAGTACGCGAGTTTGGCTTATCGCATATTGATGCCGATACCGTTATCAATGGCTTTCGTGATTTATTGCCTTATTCCGGCCAGTGCAAATTTCGCAATTGTCGCCATATTAATGAAACCGGATGCGCGGTTTTAGCTGCTGCAGAAGAAGCTTTAATCGACCCGCAGCGCCTAACCAGCTTTCATAGTATTTTGCGCTCTATTGATAACGCTTAAAAACCACTCAGTATCAGTAACGTTGAGCTTGGTGTAGCAATATTAAAATGACGACCCTGGCTGCTTTAAAAACGCTAGTTCTTCAGCGCTACTGCGGCGACCTAAAATATCGTTGCGATGAGGGTAACGACCAAATCGATCAATAATCGCTTTGTGTTTGCGCTCAAATTCGAGATTGCTTTCCAGTCCTAATTGTTCAAATAAATGCATTGCTTGCTCATGGATCACTTTTGATTCACTGTGCATAAATGGCATATAAAGAAATAGTCGCTGCTGTTCAGTTAAGTCGCAATCGGCGCCTTGGCGAATCGCTTCTTGACTGAGTGCTAATGCCATTGAGTCACAAGCAAATGCAGCGGGCTGATCGCGAAAAATATTACGCGAAAACTGATCAAGAACAATGACTTCGGCCAAACGACCTTCGGCACACTCACGCCATTGAAACAACTCTCCTTGACTGGCCGCCTGTTGCAATAAGCCAAAGCGTTGCTGAATCATGACATCAAAATCATGATTTTTCTGCCACCAATCTTTTGGTTCGCATTGTTCAAACCAAAAAGTCAGAACTTCAGTGTGGGTCATACGCAGATCCTAGTTTGATACTAACAACGAATTAAGAGTTGCGGTTATGGTTTCGCTTCGATGCCACCAGCAGATGCCTTGATTGCATCGGCAATGTTTTGTTTTAGTACAATAATGGCAATGCGGCGGTTAATAGGCGCACGCGAATTTTTTTCATCAAACAATACCGAGTCGGCAAACCCTTCCACACGAGCTACTTTGTTCGCAGGTATTCCGCCACGAATCAAAGCGCGACGCGCAGCATTCGCTCGATCGGATGATAACTCCCAGTTACCGTAATTACCCAAATCGAAT
>JABXHQ010000044.1 GCA_013373545.1 Gammaproteobacteria bacterium | reverse complement strand
TCGGAACTTTGCGCATCGGAACTTTGCGCATCGGAACTTTGCGCATCGGAACTTTAGCAATCAGAACTTTACGCATCAAAGCTTTACGAATAAGAATTTCGCCGCAAAGATGGTTATCAATGCGTTACTTTTGCCAGGGTGACGTTAAAGCTAGGCTGTTAGTTCAAGCAGTTGCGGGACAGGTAATCCTCTCTTCTTATCCTAGAGAAGTTGTAATCGCTTATTGAAAATATTCCACTAGCTGCTCGCGAGTCAGCGCAAAGACCCCATCACCACCCCGCTCAAATTCCAACCAATTAAAGGCTAAATCTTCAAAGGTCTGTTGCAGTGCCGGCCAGCTATTACCCACTTCAACCACAAGCACACCGTTAGGCGTTAGATAGTCTGCCGCTTGCTGCAAAATTTTGCGCGTTAAATCTAAGCCATCGGCTCCAGAACCTAAACCAATTTCAGGCTCTGAGTGAAACTCTTCTGGCATATCCGCTAAATCTTCAGCGTCCACGTATGGGGGATTTGAAACAATCAGATCAAATTTTTGACCCGCGATAAAGCCTGCAAAACAGTCACTTTGGATTAAACCCACGCGCTCTTCGAGTCCATGTTGTTGCACATTAATATTGGCAACATCTAAGGCATCGAGACTAATATCACTGGCTTGCACAAATGCTTCTTCGAACGCATAGGCACATGCAATAGCTATACAGCCACTACCGGTGCACAAATCTAAAATACTGCCGACATTGGATGGGTCAAGTAAAGTGGAAAACTGTGCCTCGATTAACTCAGCAATGGGCGAGCGTGGCACCAGCACCCGTTCATCGACATAAAAAGGTAAGCCACAAAAATAAGCCTGATGGGTAATGTATGCTAGGGGTTTTCGCTCACCAATCCGCACTTGCAACATACCTAAAATGCGCTCTCTTTCGCTGGTAGTTAAACGCGTGTTGTATAAAAATTCAGGGCAATCAAATGGTAACTGTAATGCTTGTAACACCATCGCTACCGCTTCATCCCAAGGGTTATCAGTGCCATGGCCAAAGTAAACATCAGATGCTTCAAGCTGACTCGTACACCAACGCATCCAGTCAGCAACCGTATGCAATTCATGCAACGCTTGATTAGCATGCTCTTGATCAAAAGGTAATGCGCTCATGATTACTCCATCGGCGGCGCTAACAGTTGCTCCATTGCGCCTCTCACAGTTTTCGACAGTTGATTACGTTGCTCAACGCCATAATCACTCGCGTCAATGGCATCACCAATGCGCACTTCTATCGACTGATTTAGATTAAAGCGGAAACGTTTAGCTGGTAATACGCGGTGAATATCTTTAATCACTACCGGAACAATTTGCGCGTTAGTTTGAATAGCAAGGTGCATGCCGCCTTTTTTAAACGGCAGTAGTTCACCATCTTGTGACCGTGTCCCCTCGGGGGCGATCCAAATGGTAATCCCGCTTTCCATTTTTTGCCGCGCGAGCTCGAGATCTTTGCGCGCTTGGTCTTTATCTTGACGATCAATAGAAATGAATTCTGACATGCGCATAGCGCGGCCAAAAATGGGGATCTTAAATAACTCTTTTTTTGCTAGCATGCGCAAGCTGCCAGGCACCGCAACGAAACTCACCGGGATATCGTAAGCGCTAGAGTGACTGCACATGACAATACAGGGACGTCCAGGTTCAACCTTAAACTCTCCCACTACCTTCACATTTAAGTTGATTAGTCGTACTAATGCTTGCGACCACTGGCGTAAAACTTTATCAACTGCGGGTCGAGCCGGTTTGGCAGTTAATGAAGCGATCATGGCTCGGGTGCAGTAGTAAAAGGTTACCAGCCAAGACACAGAGGCTAACCAAATGGTTAACAATAAGCCTACCCGTGACTCTTTTACGGCGACAATTTCAGTGGAGGTATTCAAAAAATGGCTTCCCAACAACGGCAAAAGCCGCAAGTTTACGGCTTTTTATTAGTGAAGTTCAATATGCTAGTCGTGATTTGCTGGAGCATACACACTCCGCACTTGCCATTGCCCCTGCGCATTCTTTTCGATTTCAACGACTTGCGCGGTCTGGAAACCACCGATCCTAAGATCGCCGGTTAATTTGCGGTTAAGTAGCGCAACCAAGGGCATATGGCTGACTAAAATTAAGTTGTCACAGGTAACCGCCTCTAGCAGCTCAATCAGTAAGTCAGGATCACTTTCCGGTTGCAGCAGCGGTTCTTCGGCAACCACTTGTACTGCGGCACCGATAACTTTCATCAATTCATCACAGGACTCTTTTGCGCGCACGTAAGGGCTGTGCCAGACGGTCACCGACTCGGGTAAGTCGAGTTTGTTAGCCACCGAACGAATTTGCTCCCGCCCTCTCGTAGTGAGTGACCGTTGCCGATCGCTCGCGGCCTGCCAAGATGCTTCACCGTGTCGAATGATCCAAATGCGCATAATTACAGCTCTTTTAAATACTCAAGAACCAGATCTTGACCGGCTGCACTTAGCCGCGGACCAAATTCCTTAACCAAACGCGCGGATGAAAAACTGGCGAGCTTAGCCGCTTTTTCTAAGCTGTAGCCGTGGGTAACCGCATACAAAAAGGCACCTGCAAATAAATCGCCTGCACCGTTGGTGTCCACCGCTTCTACGGGATAAGCATTGATTTTAACTGGGTTAGTACCGTCCCAAAGCAACGCCCCGTCAGCACCGAGGGTCACAACAAATTGCTTGGCAAAGCGCTTTAATGCCTCAAAGGCCGCTTCAAGCGTTTCGGCTCCGGTAAACAATAACGCCTCATCATGATTGGCAAATAGTAGATCAACACCATCGCCAATCATCTCGGTTAAACCATCTTTGAAAAACTTAACCATATTGGGATCGGAAAGGGATAAGGCGGTCTTCAAACCTTCACGTTCAGCTAACTCACGGGTTTTAACCGCGGCTTGGCGCGCTGAATCGCTACTGACCAAATAACCTTCAATGTACAACCACTCAGATTGTTTCAGGGCGGCTTCATCAACCTGCTCAAAACTGATATCTCCGGTGATCCCAAGGTAAGTATTCATGGTGCGGTCAGCATCAGGACTGACCATCACAATGCAGCGCCCGGTACTGCCCGGTTCTAATTGCAATTGACTAAGGTTCGATGTAACACCTTCACGCTCGAGGTCGGCGGCATAGAATTGACCGAGTTCATCATCGGCGATCTTGCAACTGTAAAAGCAGCGTGCGCCTAGTTTTGCCGCACCAATAACGGTATTGGCAGCAGAACCACCACAAGCTTTCTTATGATGGGTGCCCGGCAGAGCATCGAGAAGGTATTCTTGGCGCTCATGATCAACTAAGGTCATCACACCTTTTTCAATCTCTAAACGCGCCAGCTCTTCTGGGGTCACCTCAACTTCAATGTCGACCAATGCATTGCCAATTCCATATATGTGGTAATTCTTCATTTCTAGATGCCTAGTTGCCTATGTGGTGTGTTAGAATAAAAAACTTCGAGCATTAAACTAGCATGTGGTTCTTTTTTCAAGTTATGACGACATTATTTGTTGAACAACTAACCGTTATCGATTTCTCCTACTTTGACCAAGTGCGGGGGATTGTTGGTGAAAGCTGGATTTTAGACGTTGAACTTGAGGGTTCCTTGGATGCCAACGGAATGGTTTTCGACTTCTCCCATGTCAAAAAGCAAATTAAACAACATGTCGACCAACTGATCGATCATAAATTTGTCGTCGCCAGTCATATGCCAGCGCTCAAGACCGAGTTAAATCAAGACCAACTTTGTCTCTACCTTACCACCGAGAATGGGGCAGACTATTATCACCACTCTCCACTGCAGGCAGTTGCATTCATCCCCGCCAGTCAGATTTCGATCGCCGCGGTTACCCCTTGGCTTGAGAAAAGCATTAAAAGTATTCTTCCCGCCAATGTTAGTCAAATAACCATTAAGTTGCGCGAAGAAAACATAGATGGTCCCTTCTATCATTACTCACATGGTTTGAAGCATCATTTTGGTGATTGCCAGCGCATCGCCCACGGCCACCGCTCAAAAATTCAAGTGTTCCGCAATCAACAAAGAGACACGGCGCTTGAACAAACAATCGCGCAGCAGTGGCAAGACATCTACTTGATCACTCGCGAAGATCTTGTCGAATCAAAGCAAACGGATTATTACACCGTTGCTTACGAAGCGAACCAAGGTGCCTTTCGATTAAGTTTACCGCAAGCGCGTTGCTTGATTATCGATACGGATACAACCGTTGAGTTGATTGCTGAGTATTTAGCACAGCAAATCAAGCAACAGTTTCCACAAGATTCAATTACAGTGCGTGCATTTGAAGGTGTGCAAAAAGGTGCTATCGCCCGCGCATAATTAACTCTGAGTTGTACGAACTTCGCGTAATAGAATAATATGCAGAATCAGTAACGGCACGGTAGTCGTGATTGGATTAAAAGCGGCCATCGCTAGCTGTGGTAAACATAGCAACATTACCATCATTAATAGCAACAAACTAATCGCACTGGCCACCACTACCTTAGCATTACGATAAGCGAGAAAAAAACCAAAAGCGATTAAGATTTCCACCGCACCGGCACAACGAATTAACAGTAATGCCGGCTCGCCAACAATATTAAATACACTGAGCAACGCCAACTCATCAGCGGCGGGAAAAAGAAGCTTCGGTACAAGCCCGTGATACAGCCAAACTCCAGCGATAATGCCGCGCAATAAATTAACCGTTGAAAAGCGTTCAACCCAACGCTTAGTCATTATTGTCGAAGGTTTTTGCGGCAACATGACGCTAGAATGACTCAGTCATTAAACGCAAATGTCGCCCAAATCGGGCAATGGTCCGATGGCTTATCCATCCCACGAATATCATAATCAATCCCCGCGGCAACACAGTTCTCACTTAATGACTGACCGGCTAATATTAAATCGATTCGTAAGCCGCGTTTAGGCTCATCTTGAAATCCTTTGCTACGGTAATCAAACCAACTGAAGCGATTATCTTCATTAGGAAAATGAAGACGAAATGTGTCAACAAAACCAAAGTCCATTATTTCATTGAGCCAATCACGTTCTTCCGGTAAAAAGCTACATTTCCCGGTTCGTAACCAGCGTTTAGCATTTACCTCACCAATTCCGATATCAAGATCGGTGTGAGAAATATTGAAGTCCCCCATTATGATCGCATTCGCTATATCAAGGTCACTCACATACTGTTTAAGATCGGCGTAAAACTTGGCTTTTGCAGGAAATTTTACTGGATGATCGCGACTTTCCCCTTGGGGAAAATAACCGTTAAATACGCTGATGGTTCGCACACCAACTTGATGGTATGAAACAATTACACGACGCTGTGCATCTTCAGCATCACTAACAAAACCCTTCTCCACTTTTACCGGCGCAACTTTGGATAAGGTAGCCACACCGTAATGGCCTTTTTGCCCATGAAACTCGACATGATAGCCTAGCTGCTCGATATCACTTAAAGGAAATTGCTCATCAGCAACTTTGGTTTCTTGCAAACCGATTACATCAGGTTGATGCGTCTCAATTAATGCGGCTAATTGGTGCAGACGAGCACGGACACTGTTGATATTAAACGACACAATTTTCATAATGCTAATTCTCTTTATCCATTACAACCAAACGATTTTTGCTGATGTTTGGTCACAAGGTTCAATCCACGCATTGGTTTTTTTCGACGCTTGGATCTGTCCACTTACTTGTTTAAGTTTTTGTCGCCGGAATAGGTGCAAAGTAACCGTCTCTTCCGGTAGAAGTTTACTAAAACGCGCCTCGAACTGACCAATACCTATTTGACGTCCATTCAATGCAATAATAATATCCCCGGCACAAATACCTAAGTGATAAGCATTTGATTGTTCTAATACTGACAGCACTTTTATTCCACCTTCTGCAGCTACTACCGAGGCACCAAAATTAACACTCACCGCCGACTCGTTGGCTAAATGCTTCAATGATTCAGGGCAACTCCAGGTTATTTTATACCCTGCCAATTGCAATACGGTTTCTAACGGTAAATCATCAGTGCCATAAACCGCCGATGCAAAAAACTCTGGGTTTTCGAAATCAAACTGCTGCGCCAAGATCTGTTCTAACTGCCCTTCACCTAAACCCACTTGAGGCTTACCAAAGTTCTGCCACAAGTACTGCATAACATCTTGAATAGAATAAGCGTTGTTACTAGCTTGCCGCAGTAATAAATCTAAACACAATGCAACCAGTTTACCTTTCGCGTAGTAACTTACTATGGCGTTGGGTGCATTTTCATCCTGCTTATAAAAACGTGTCCATGCATCAAAACTCGATTCGGCTACCGATTGTAAATGCCGGCCCTGACCACGATAAACGCGTGATACTGTGGTTGATAACAATTTTAGGTATTCAGGTTGTGTGATAACACCCGCATGTAACAACAATAAATCTTCGTGATAACTGGTAAAGCCCTCAAAGATCCACAATTGTTTAGTATAACTTTCGCGGTCTAACTGATAGGGCAAAAATTGCGCAGGTTTAATCTGCTTGATGTTCCAAGTGTGAAAATATTCATGGCTACAGAGCGTTAAAAAATTCAGGTAATCATCGTTTTTTGGTTGCTCACGGGGGATAATTTCTGAGTAACTACAATGCAAAGCCGTCGAAGAACGGTGCTCAAGACCACCATATCCATTATCTAATACATGGACCATAAATAAATAACGCTCGACACATTCCGGAAGTTCGCCAAAATATTCAATTTGATGTGCACAAACTGCACTGAGGTCTTTGCAGATCCGATCTAAATCGCCTTGATGCTCACCAACCAGAACAACAGCGTGAAGTACGCCCCCGGCCTTAAACTCAGCAATATCTAGCTCGCCCATTTCAAAAGGATGATCGATCAGCTCATCATAATCGTGCGCAATAAACTCGCCGAACTCATAGTTTAGCTGTCCATCCTTGCGTTTCATTGACGTGGCTAACCGCCAGTTTTGCGCAAAGATCTGCGACGGCTTGGTAACCGTCACTTGAAATTGATCAACAGCGAAATCAACCGGCTCTAAAAATACGCTGGTGCCATTAAAGAATAAGTGGCTATCATCAAGATGAGCGCCGCGCACCGACATGTCATAAGCATAAACGCGGTACTCAATGACTAATTCTTGAGCTTCTTCAGTTAACTGCCAACTATTCCCGTCGATTTTTTGTAGCAAGTCGCGACGTCCATTTGCAGTGATAGCCACAATATGGCGCGCAAACTCGCGTAACATGTAACTGCCAGGGATCCAATTTGGCAATCGAAATACCTGCCCTTTCGTTACCTTGGAAAGCGTTAGTTTAACTTGAATTAAGTGACTGGTTGCGTCATGCAACTCGACGGAATAATGAACGATATTCATGTATGACCCAGCAGTTATAAGCAGTACGCTAATTGTAACAACCGAACTCTGGTAGCTCAACTACTGCTGTTCACGGCTCGCGATGAAGGCTAAAAAATCCGCTTGCTCGAGTGGCTTACTAAACCAAAACCCTTGTAATAGCTCACAGTCATGCTGGGTTAAGTAATCTACTTGAATTTCCGTTTCTACGCCTTCTGCCACCACTTGCATATTAAGACTTTTAGCCATCGCCAAGATAGCGTTGACTATCGACTCCTCGTCGGTTAAAGAACGAATATCAGAAATAAACTCTTTATCGATTTTTAATTCATCAATGGCGAAACGTTTTAAATAACTAAGCGATGAGTATCCCGTTCCAAAGTCATCAACAGAAATAACCAGGCCTAGTTCTTTTAGTTGACTTAGCACATTGGCCACCTGCCGAGGGTTAGTCATTAATAAGCTTTCTGTTATTTCGATTTTAATTTGCTCAGCATTAACCTGATATTGTTCCAGCTTGCGACTAATATCAATGACAAAATTATCATCCATCAGTTGCCTAACCGATACGTTTACCGAAACTGAAATTCGCAACTGAGGATTCTGGCTGAGTAGCCGACAGACTTCTTCAAAAACAAAACCACCGATTTCAACGATATGTCCGGTTTCTTCCGCTAATGGAATAAAATCGCCAGGAAACACTTCACCCAATTGCGGATGACGCCATCGCACCAAAGCTTCAGCCGCCGCAACTGATTTCGACGTAGACTCAATAATCGGTTGGAATAAAACATAAAGTTCATGATTAACGACCGCATCTCGAAGATAGTTCTCGACACTCAATCGATGAACTAGATCAGCATGCATTTCTTCTTGGTAAAATGAATAGCTGTTCTTGCCTTTATTTTTGGCATAATACATTGCTGTGTCGGCAAACTTTAGCAATGACTCTACATTGTCTGAATGGTTAGGAAACTCCGCTATTCCAATGCTACAAGTGATCACCAGCTGAGTTTCATTTAGCACAATAGGTTTTCTTAATCGCTCCAGAACCTTGTTTGCTACCGTTTCTAGTTGCTCGGCATTGTCATAGTCCTCTACTATTAACAGAAATTCATCACCACTTAGACGAGCCAACGTATCTTCATCGCGAACACATTGATTAATCAAGTCGGCTGTGCGCTTTAACAACAGGTCACCGGTTTGATGACCAAAAGAATCGTTAACCTTTTTAAATCCATCAAGATCTATGAAAAATACTGCTACCCGGTGTTGCTGACGTTTCGCTAACGCAATTGCATGTTCCAAACGATCTAAAAATAGGTTTCGATTCGGTAAACCGGTGAGTGAGTCGTAGCGAGCAAGAAACGACAGTTTTTCCTCGGCTAAGCGTTTGTCGGTGATATTACTAAAAATCAATACGGTAAGATGTTCATCAAGCTCGTCATCATCGATATGAAAAGCTTCCAAAGAACACAAAAGATCTTTTTGACGCGAACTTTTAATCCAAAACTCGCCATACCAAGAACCGCTACGCTCAATTTCCATCCATAAATTAATATAAAATTCTTTTGAGTGTTTAGACGATTGCAAATGCTCTAAACTCAAGCCCATAACTTGCTCAGCGGAGTAACCTGTAATCCGCGAGAAAGCGGGATTAACAAATGATGCTTTTTGGCGATTATCCAGCACCACGACACCCTCGGTCATGCTCTGCAAAATTTCATTGGAGAGAACACTTTCAAGTTGGGCTCGTTTTAGATTGGTAATATCGGTATAGGTGCCGACGGCTCTAACGATTTGTCCATCCTCATCAAACTCAATGACTTTACCTTTGTCATGAATCCAGCTCCAGCGATCGACATCGCTACGTACTCGATACTGAACATCAAACTCATCTTTTTGATTAAAAAAGCGTTCGCGTTCTTGATCAACGCGTTCGCGATCTTTGTCATGAATAATTGAGTCAACAAAGTCAATTTCCGTTGCATCACCATTAACATGAAACAAATGGCCGATATTAAACCGAACCACTTTTCCCTCTTTCGCTTTCCAGTCCCAAAGCCCTTGTTCACTTGCTTGCAATGCAAGCTTCAAACGCTCTTCACTAGACTCTAAACTTTTTAACGCTTTGCGTTGTAAGCGTCGGCGTTGGAACTCTTGATAAAGGATAACGGCAATAAAACCTAAAATAATGACAAAGTAAAATATCTTGGCTAATGTGGTTTCATAAAATTTGGCTTCAATTTCGAAGTTAACGTTATTAGACGCACTTAGCCACTCGCCTTCATCAACTCGAAACTCAACATCGAGAGCATATTGCCCTGGTTCCAACCCACCTAATATCAGCTCATTTTGCTCGGCAATCATTTTCCAATTATCTCGATTAATTCGATAACGAAATTCTTTGCGATGACTGCTATCAAAATTGGTTGAGCTAAACTTCACATTTAAAACATTTTCAAATGGGCCTAGATAAATAGTCGAATGCGGAAAGTAGGCTTTTTGTTTAAAGTTATCGCCGAAAGCTACCTCAGTGATCCAAGTTGGCTTAAGTTTCATATGACGAGTCACTTGATGAGTTACCTCGGTAACACCCTCTAGGCCACCAAAATACAAACGGTCTTTGTGCAGCGTTCGAGATCGGCCATTAAACTCGCTTTGTCCGAGTTTAAGAGCGTTATCAAAGTGAATAACACGCTGCTTCGATTCACTGTAATATCCCACGCCTTTATTTGATGAATACCAAATGCGCTGTTCAAAAGGATAAACTGAGTAAACAATAGACGGATTATTATTGCGCGATGTTTCAATAGTGGTATGGTTAGTTTCTAAATTCGCAATCGCCGCGATATCTGAATTATTCGCATCGATATTATCCACTGCTATTATTCCAGAGTGCGTCGCTAAATAATAACGGCCGGAATTACTCTGAGCTATGTCACGAATTAGGTAATCATCAAAATAATGACGCGAAGGCTTATTGGAGCCTAATTCAAATATCTGTAATCCATCGATAGTGCCCACCCATAAACGCCGCTTTGAGTCGATAAACAACGATAAAATCATATCGAGATTAATGATGTCTTGCGAACGCTGATGAGTTAGCCGCTTACTTAGTGAAAACGTATTAACATCAACAACAATAACGCCGTGCTTATCAGTTGCAATATATAATTCATCAGAGTCTACTAACACAGCGCGTGATGCGAATGATTTGTCAAACTCTGGGATGGCAACTGGCTGGGCTTGTTGCGTTTCCTTGGCAACCCAATAAATCCCCTTTTCAGTGCCCACAAACCATCCTCGATCACCATAGTTGGTAATCGCAAGAGCACGAGGTAAATTTAATTGTTGTTGTTGCCGATCGCTGGTTAAATGGTTAATCACGACACCGCCGTCAGTCGCCAACGCCATGTAAGGTTCAATAATCGAAACCGCTCGAACACTCTTAATTTTTCGCTCAAGTGAATTCGGAATGGGTTCAATGAAATTAAAAGCATGATCTTCAGAGTCAAATTGATATACACCTTTGGTTGCGGTTCCTAACCAAATCAATCCGTCTTCTCCAACAAAAATACTGCGTAATGAAAAGTCTTCTAAATTGGAATTTGAAGTTGAGTAAGTGCGAAATTGATGCGCATTAAAATCAAATGCGACTAAACCGCTTGAGGTGAGGGAGAACCATAAGATCCCTTCGCGATCGACAATGAGTTTACGAGCCGTCCAACTAATAGTCATGGGCTCTTGGTGGCTAATCTTAAGTTTGTTATCAAGCCATACAATCGCTTTATCAGTAAGACCGACATAACCGTCTGATAACTTGACTAGATGAGAGAAATTAGCCGGCAATGAGCGTTCATCACCGTTACTGACATTGACTAATTGGTTTTTGTTTTTAATCACGAATAAAGCGTCAGGTGCCGAGGTATTCGCTTGCCAGCCCATAGTGACGATTGAGTCTGCGGTTAAAACTGGCTGCGCTTGACTACTACTTAAAGGCAATAAATAAAGATTTTGATCGGTAAAAAAATAGATTGCATCGCTTAACTCATGATAATGTACTTTTTTTACTGCTCCAGAGAGTTTTAGATCGGAGAATTGATAAATTGGTTTGAAACGCATCGTGTCGCGATTAAGCTCACTGAGACCATTGAGGCTTAAAGCCCAAACCCGACCATCGCTAGAAGAAGTTATATCAATAACAAAATTATCGACCAGACCCGAGCCATTGGCTCCCTTGCCATTGGTTTGCTGAGTGAACAACATGAGTTCTCGACCATCATAAAAATGCAGCCCGGCTTGGGTTGCAAACCACATAAATCCAAAAGAATCTTCATGAATGGCTTCGATGGTATTTTGATTGAGTGTGTTTTTACTGGCTAGCTTTGATACGACAAGCTTCGCTGGTAAATCCGCAATCACGGAACCAGAGATCAAAAGCAAAAGAAGAGTCGCAAAACGTTTCAGCAAGATAAACTTTTTATTATTAATATCAGTAGATTAGAGTATAGCGCACTCATTTAATAACTCAATTTATCAAAATTCATTTTGAGTGCTGTATCAAACCTAAGAATAACCTAACGTAAGTCTTACCAAAAATAATGCTTTCTTATACCAGCAATGAGCAAAACTGGTTATTTATCAACCAATCTATTAGCCTTT
>JABXHQ010000110.1 GCA_013373545.1 Gammaproteobacteria bacterium | reverse complement strand
GGTGGTTCTGGTCAGTTCGGTAAGATCGACTACATCATTGAGCCAGGCGAGCAAAACAGCGGCTTTACTTTCGAGTCAAAAGTTGTTGGTGGTAACGTACCAAAAGAATTCTGGCCAGCAATTGAGAAAGGCTTTAAAGGTATGATGCAAGAAGGTGTTCTTGCTGGTTACCCAGTACTTGACGTTCAAATCACGTTAATGGACGGTGCTTACCACGCGGTTGACTCATCGGCGGTTGCGTTTGAAATCGCTGCTAAAGGCGCTTTCCGTCAGTCAATCCCGAAAGCTTCACCACAAATTCTTGAGCCGATCATGAAAGTTGACGTGTTCACTCCTGAAGATCACGTTGGTGACGTTATTGGTGACTTGAACCGTCGTCGCGGTATGATCAGCGGTCAAGAAGCCGGTCCTACTGGTGTTCGCATTAAAGGTGAAGTTCCACTTTCAGAAATGTTTGGCTACATCGGTCACTTACGTACTATGACTTCTGGTCGTGGTCAGTTCTCGATGGAATTCGCACACTACTCGCCATGTCCTAACAATGTGGCAGAGCAGGTTATTGCGGAAGCTAAAGAGCGTAAAGAAAAGAAATAATTTTCTTATCTGAAGCTTTACTAACCCCGGCAGGTTTTCCTCCCGGGGTTTTTTTATGTCATCACAAACAGGTATACTGCCGCGATGCAAACTATCCTAATCGCGATCTTCCCGCTGTTGTTGATCATTGCTATGGGCTACATTGCCCGGCGTAGCCAATGGATCAACGATGCCTTCCTTGACGGACTTAGCTCCGTTACCTTTACGGTGTTTATCCCCTGCTTACTGTTTCTGAGTATCTACAGTAGCGAAGATTTAACCACGGTTTCATTAAGTTTATTGCTGAGCTTTTACCTTCCGGTTATCAGCATCTTTATTGTAAGTTTCATCGTTTACCGACTCTGTTTTATCAAGCAGTTTCAGCGCACCGAGCTGCTCTCCTTAGCGGCGACTTTTTCAAACAATGTATTGATCGGAATTCCTATTTTATTATCGATCATTGGCGAGTCGGTGTTACTACCAGGGTTTGTTATCGTCTCCATCCACAGCTTGATCTTGTTTACCCTAACCTCCTTATTTGGCTCGCAAAGCCAAGGCCAATCATCCTGGTATCGAACCATTGGTACCAGCCTTTGGCTCACCACGCGCAGCCCAATCGTAATCAGTTTGATCCTTGGGCTAGTGGCAAAACTTTTGTTAATTGAACTGCATCCGGTATTCACTAATACACTAACCTTTCTCAAGGGGGCGGCGCTTCCCTGCGCGTTGATCGTCCTTGGCGCAACCTTGGCGCGTTATCGCGTCAGTAATCGTTTATCGCTAACGGTTGCTGTGGCGGGGGTGAAATTAATGGTGCTGCCCTTGTGTATTTACCTCACGGCCACTCAAGTATTTCAGCTAAGCCTTGAGTTAACGGCTGTGGCGGTGGTTATGGCCGCTTCTCCGGTGGGTATCAATGTGTTTATGTTTGCCGCTCGAGACCAGCAAGCTTCGCCATATTTGGCGTCCGCTATATTGTCTTCAACTTTACTTTCCATCATTACCATTCCTCTCTGGATTTGGTTCCTCGGCTTAGCCTAGCTGAGCGGCAGCTTGGCCGATACCTAGATTTGATTTATAATGCGCCAGCTCTGACACAATCAGAGCTGGCGAGCTTAAAACAATGCCCGCCCGACAATTCGAATTTAATTCAAACGAGCACCGGATTTACGTTCCGGCAAGCAGGAGAATCCTTATGCAATTTGTTGTATGCGCCCTCTATAAATTTGTAAAACTGGAAAACTTTGCCGATCTGCGTCAGCCATTACTTGACGAAATGCTGAAACACAAAGTTGTTGGTACTCTACTACTGGCTCATGAAGGTATAAATGGCACCGTATCCGGTTCACGGGCGGCCATCGATCACTTACTTAGTTGGCTCAACCAAGACGAACGCTTAAACCCCATTGAATACAAAGAGTCCTATACGGATATCTGCCCATTCAAGCGCACCAAAGTAAAATTGAAAAAAGAAATCGTTACTATGGGCGTTGAAGACATTGATCCAAACCGCACCGTGGGTACTTATGTTGAGGCTCAAGACTGGAATAAATTAATTAGCGATCCTGAGGTCGTTTTAATCGACACACGTAATGATTACGAAGTTGAAGTGGGTACCTTTGAACACGCCATCAACCCCCACACCGAAACTTTTCGCGAGTTTCCACAGTATGTGGCTGAACACTTAGATCCAAAGCAACATAAAAAAGTTGCGATGTTCTGTACCGGTGGCATTCGCTGTGAAAAATCGACCGCTTATTTAAAAGAGCAAGGCTTTGAAGAGGTTTATCACCTTAAAGGCGGCATTTTAAAGTATCTAGAAGAAGTGCCAAAAGAAGAGTCTATGTGGCGCGGTGAGTGTTTTGTTTTTGATGATCGCGTTACCGTTAACCACGATTTAGAGCGTGGTGGTTACGATCAATGCAACGCTTGTCGTCTGCCTATCACCGAACAAGATAAAGCCAGTGTTCACTTCCAACAAGGCGTAAGCTGCCCTCACTGCTTTGACAAGACAACTCCTGAACAAAAAGAACGATATGCGCAACGTGAGCTGCAAATCCAATTGGCGAAACAACGCGGAGAGCAACACATTGGCAATGAAGCGGCAACCATGTTAGAGCAAAAACAAAAGCGAAAACGTGAACTGCAGGAAGCCCAACGCCAAGCAGCGCAGAAAAACTAAGCGAACGATCAGCTAGAAATAACTGCGAAAAAAAGCCGCTACTGCGGCTTTTTTCTTGCTAGCTCTCTCAGTTCATCCGCTTGTTCTCGAGTGAGCGGATAAATATTCTTGATATAACAGTTCGGTACTATTCCATCTGGCAAACGAATAGAATCGAATTTAGAAGTTAACAGCGAACCTGAATTTTCCACTATTATATTTTGTTGAAAACGTAAATCTCGGCAGCGTGACCGAAATTCAATTAAATAAGGCTTAACACTGCTGGTCGACAATAAAATAAACTCTTCACTCAAATAACTCCAACTGTGCAGCTTAAATCCAATGATTTGCGTGATCGGCTTATACTCTTGCTGCGCAACATAGTTTCGATAAAGCTCAATGCGCTGATCGACGGAGAGGGATTGAGATGCACACCCTACCAGCAACAATAAGATTAATCCGAAAAAACCACTCTGCTTCATATTCACTCCTTTAAGCCTAATTGCTTTATAACCGGTAACTGTCATAACGCTTAATCCAGCGTTAGGTTGACATCATAAGCTAGCGCGATGAAGCCCAATCTCAACTATTGAAACATTTTATTACGTCTCGATTCAAACCAAATTCAACATTTTTGCGTCTTGCTTAGAAATTCCAAAAAACTTCAATTGGGGGCAACTTTGAAAATCACCGATACTTCCGGTCAAGATACGATTATTGCACCGGCGGCGAGCAAAAAGAAATGGTGGCTAGTGAGTGGGGCTATCTCGATATCACTTGTCACCTTAACTTTGCTGATCCCGACCGTTTCTCGCTGGGCGAACGCAGAGCATAGTGTGTCAGCTGAGCGTTTACGTTTTGCTACCGTAACCCAGGGCGACTTTGTGCGCGATGTCTCGGTGCAAGGCAAAGTAGTGGCTGCGGTCAGCCCGACACTCTACGCGGTGAATGATGGCACCGTACAATTTTTGGTACAAGCTGGCGAGAGTGTTAATAAAGATCAATTACTAGCGGTTATTGACAGTCCGGAGCTTTCCAATCAACTGGAGCAAGAGCAAGCCTCTTTAGCGAGCATGCAAATTGATGAAGAACGGCAAAGTATTCAGTCAAAAAAACAAGCGCTAGAAAACCAAAAAACCGTTGATCTTGCCTTAGTAACCTTAAATGCAGCGGAGCGTGAAATGCGCCGCGCGGAACAAGCCTACCAACGCAAAGCCATTAGTTCATTAGATTTTGAGAAAGCGAAAGATGATTTGCAAAACGCGCGTCTCGCTCACCGCCATGCCATCGATGATGCCCAACTGAACCGAGAAAGTTTGGCGTTTGAGTTAAAGACCAAACGCTTAGCCGTACAGCGCCAACAACTGCTGGTATCGGAACTTGAAAGACAAAAAGAATCACTGCAACTTAAGTCTCCAGTCGACGGCATTGTCGGTCAGTTAATCGTTGAGGAACGCACTGCGGTGAATAAAAACAGTCCGATTATTTCAGTTGTTGACTTAAGTCAATTTGAAATTGAAGTGCAAATTCCCGAATCATACGCCGATGATTTAACCCTTGGAATGGAAGCTGAAATCCAAAACGGGGGCAATATCTTCGCAGCCAAATTAGTTTCGATTTCACCCGAAATCCAGGATAACCAAGTGGTTGGCCGAGTGCGATTCGACCAACAAATACCTCAAGGTTTACGCCAGAACCAACGTTTAACGACACGAATTTTATTGGAACTAAAAAAAGACGTATTAATGGTTCAACGCGGTCCATTTCTTGACGCCGGAGCCGGCCGCTTAGTGTACCGAGTACAAGGCGATATGGCCGAAAAAGTATCCGTTGAAACCGGCGCGCGCAGTTTGTCACACGTAGAAATCGTCGACGGATTACAACCTGGCGACAATATCATTATTTCGAATACCGAATCTTTTGAAGGCGCACAAAGCGTCCTAATCAACCAATAAAAACTAAGGAAATCACATGTTACAGATGACCAATATCAAAAAAGTATTTCGTACAGAAGTGGTTGAGACGCACGCGCTACGTGACTTTTCGCTTACCGTTAATGAAGGTGATTTTGTAGCTGTTACAGGACCATCCGGAAGCGGGAAAACCACCTTTTTAAATATTGCCGGTTTACTTGAAACCTTTACCTCCGGTGAGTATCGATTAGATAACTTGGATGTAAGTCGACTCGATGATAATCAGCGCTCGCGCCTTAGAAATGAGAAAATTGGGTTTATTTTCCAAAGCTTTAATTTAATTCCGGATCTCAATCTTTTTGACAATGTTGACGTTCCATTACGGTATCGAAAAATGAAAAGCGCCGAGCGAAAAGAACGCATTGAACACGCGCTCGAAGTGGTCGGCTTAGCGTCGCGAATGAAACACTTGCCGATGCAATTGTCGGGTGGCCAGCAACAGCGTGTCGCCATCGCACGAGCGCTCGCCGGAGAGCCACGCTTCTTATTAGCCGATGAGCCGACTGGTAATCTTGATTCAGCAATGGCGGAAAGTGTCATGGAGTTACTCGAATCGATTAATAATAACGGCACGACCATCATCATGGTAACCCATGATCCTAAGTTAGCCGAGCGGGCTCCGCGTAATATTTATGTAAAAGATGGGCAGGTCTCAGAGCGCACCAAGCAAAAGCCTCAAACGAATGTTCACGCGTCGGTCGCAATGGCCTAAGGACTCGCTATGTTTGCATATTATTTTAAACTCGCATTACTGTCGATTAAGCGAAATCCCATTTTAACGTCGCTAATGGTCGCGGCGATTGGTGTCGGCATTGGCGCATCCATGACCACCATCACGGTAAATTACGCAATGTCGGGCAATCCTATTCCTAACAAAAGCGATCAATTATTCGC
>JABXHQ010000057.1 GCA_013373545.1 Gammaproteobacteria bacterium | reverse complement strand
GTTTCCCCTACACCCATAGCTTCACCGGTCGATTTCATTTCCGGACCTAAGATAGGATCGGAACCAGGGAATTTATTAAATGGGAAAACAGGTTCTTTAACTGAGTAGAATGGTGGAATCACTTCGGTAATGGTGCCTTGCTCAGCGAGCGTTGTGCCTGCCATTACACGAGCGGCAATTTTAGCGAGTTGCAACCCGGTTGCTTTAGAAACAAACGGAACGGTTCGCGATGCACGCGGGTTAACTTCAAGAACATAGATATCTTGACCTTTAATCGCGAATTGTGTGTTCATTAAACCACGTACATTTAACTCTTTCGCCATCGCGGCAACTTGCTTGCGTAGCTCATCTTGAATTTCAACGCTAAGTGAGTGCGGTGGAATGGCACAAGCTGAGTCGCCTGAGTGAACACCCGCTTGTTCAATATGTTCCATAATGCCGCCAATTAAGCATTGCTCACCGTCATAAATACAGTCAACATCAACCTCAATTGCGTCATCTAAAAAACGATCCAACAAAACTGGTGATTCATTTGAAACGCTAACCGCTTCATTCATGTAACGGCGTAACTCTTCTTCACCGTAGACGATTTCCATCGCGCGACCACCCAGTACGTACGACGGCCGTACCACTAATGGGTAACCAATTTCATCGGCCAACCGCAGACCTTCTTCCAAAGTACGCGCAGTGCGATTAGGTGGCTGCTTTAATCCTAATTTGTCGATAGCACGCTGGAAGCGCTCTCGATCTTCCGCGCGGTCAATTGCGTCAGGAGAAGTTCCAATAATCGTAACGCCTTCGGCTTCTAATGCGCGGCAAATTTTCAGCGGTGTTTGTCCACCATAGTGAACAATAACGCCTTTTGGCTTTTCAACCCGAACGATTTCAAGAACATCTTCTAGTGTTACTGATTCAAAATACAATCGGTCAGAAGTATCGTAATCGGTAGAAACCGTTTCCGGATTACAGTTGACCATAATTGTTTCGTAACCATCTTCTCGCATCGCAAGCGCTGCGTGAACACAACAATAATCGAATTCGATACCTTGACCAATACGGTTTGGTCCGCCACCGAGCACCATGATTTTTTCCCGGTCGCTTGGGTTTGATTCACACTCATCTTCATACGTGGAGTACATATAAGCGGTACTAGTAGCAAACTCTGCAGCACAAGTGTCAACGCGTTTGTAAACTGGGTGAACCTTTAATTTGTTACGCAATTTGCGCATTTCTTTTTCCGAAGCGCCAATTAAATCGGCTAAACGGGCATCAGAAAAACCTTTGCGTTTATATTGGCGTAAAATATCAGCGGTAACGTCTGCCATCGACATTTCAGCAAAGGTCGCTTCTAAGTTTACGATCTCTTCAATTTGTACCAAAAACCATGGATCGATATTAGTCAGTTCAAAAATATCATCCATTGAGTAGCCTGCACGGAAGGCATCCGCAATGTACCAAATGCGATCACAACCCGGCACCGATAGTTTTTGGCGTAAAATATCCTTCAGCTCTGGATCATTTAAATCAAGAATAGGGTCAAAGCCCGACTTACCTTGTTCAAGCCCACGCAATGCTTTTTGCATAGACTCTTGTAAGGTACGACCGATCGCCATGACCTCGCCAACCGACTTCATCTGAGTGGTTAACGTTGCATCCGAGTTTGGGAATTTCTCAAAATTAAATCGCGGAATTTTGGTCACAACATAATCGATGCTCGGCTCAAACGACGCAGGCGTTTTCCCACCGGTAATTTCATTTTGCAACTCATCTAAGGTATAACCAACCGCTAATTTTGCCGCTACTTTTGCAATTGGAAAACCGGTAGCTTTCGAAGCCAGAGCAGATGAACGCGACACCCGTGGATTCATTTCAATAACGACTAACCGACCATCTTTTGGGTTAACCGCAAACTGCACATTCGAGCCACCTGTCTCAACACCAATTTCACGTAAAACTTCAAGCGAAGCGTTACGCATAATCTGATATTCTTTGTCGGTGAGCGTTTGTGCTGGAGCAACCGTAATCGAGTCGCCGGTGTGAACCCCCATTGGGTCAAAGTTTTCGATGGAACATACAATAATGCAGTTGTCAGCTTTATCGCGAACCACTTCCATTTCATACTCTTTCCAGCCAATCAATGACTCATCAATTAACAACTCATGGGTGGGCGATAAGTCGAGTCCGCGACCACAAATTTCTTCAAACTCTTCGCGGTTATAAGCAATCCCGCCACCGGTTCCACCCATCGTAAATGAAGGACGGATGATGCAAGGAAATCCGACATATTCGAGCACTTCATAAGCGTCTTTCATGCTGTGAGCTATTCCGGAGCGCGGCATGTCTAAACCAATCTTGCGCATCGCTTTGGCAAATAGGTCGCGGTCTTCCGCTTTATCGATGGCTTCTCGAGTTGCGCCAATCATCGACACACCGTGAATTTCTAAAACACCACGAGAGGCTAAATCTAATGCACAATTAAGCGCTGTCTGACCACCCATTGTCGGCAATAACGCATCCGGTTTTTCTTTCTCAATAATTTTCGCAACAACTTCCCAATGCAATGGTTCAATGTAAGTTTTATCGGCCATTTCGGGATCAGTCATAATGGTCGCGGGGTTCGAGTTAACCAAAATAACTCGGTAACCTTCTTCGCGAAGCGCTTTACAAGCTTGTGCACCGGAGTAATCAAACTCACACGCTTGGCCGATAATAATTGGGCCAGCGCCTAAAATTAAAATACTGTTGATATCACTTCGTTTTGGCATTATTGGCTGCACCTTTTAATTCATTAATTCTCATGTCTATCCTGCATTAACTATGCACTTAACGATTGGCCTGCATTAGTTCGACAAAGTGGTCAAACAATGGCGCGGCATCGTGCGGACCGGGGCTAGCTTCGGGATGTCCTTGGAAACCAAACGCCGGCTTATCAGTGCGATGTATGCCTTGCAAGCTGCCATCAAACAAAGAAACATGAGTCGCTTTTAAATTGTCAGGAAGGCTGTCTTCGTCGACAGCGAAACCGTGGTTTTGCGAAGTAATCATCACTCGGTCATGTTCCAAGTCTTTAACCGGGTGATTGGCACCGTGATGGCCAAACTTCATCTTGATTGTTTTCGCACCGCTGGCCAGCGCCAGAAGTTGATGACCCAAACAAATTCCAAAGGTCGGGATATTTCGCTCCAGCAAAGTTTGAATCGCCGCAATGGCATAATCGCAAGGCTCTGGGTCACCCGGGCCGTTCGATAAAAACACGCCATCAGGATTCAGCGCCAGTACCTCTTCAGCAGGCGTTTGCGCAGGAACGACAGTGAGTTCGCAGCCACGTTCTACCAACATTCGTAAAATATTACTCTTGGCGCCAAAGTCATATGCCACCACTTTAAAACGCTTTTCAGTCAGCTCACCATAGCCTTGCTCAATGGTCCAAGTAGAGCTGGTCCATTGCGAGCTAGCCTTTTGTGAAACTTCCTTCGCCAAGTCCATGCCTTTCAAGCCAGGAAATGCACGTGCTGCGGCTAACGCTTTTTCTTCGTCGATGTCGCCCGCCATTATAGCGCCGGATAACGCACCTTTTTCGCGCAAAATACGGGTCAACTTGCGGGTGTCGATGTCTGCAATTCCCAGCACATTACGTTGCTTTAAATAGTCGGACAATGACTGTTGATTACGATAGTTACTGGCCAATAACGGCAAGTCACGAATGATTAAACCGGTTGCCCAAATTTGACTGGACTCTTGGTCTTCTTCATTGGTTCCAGTATTACCAATATGTGGATAAGTTAACGTGACCATTTGTTGGGCGTAAGATGGATCGGTCAGAATTTCCTGATAACCCGTCATGGCGGTGTTGAAAACCACTTCGCCAACGGCAAGACCGTCAGCACCGATGGCTTTTCCTTTAAATAGGGTTCCGTCTTCGAGGATGAGGATGGCGGGTTGACTCAAAAGGACCTCCAGTAATGCTCTAGATACACAAAAAGCGGAATTCAAGAGTCTGGATTCCGCTTTTTTTGAAAGATTCAAACTGAGATTGTCCGCTGTGGACAAAATCGGTGTATTTTAAGCGATCCATGGCTGGCTTGTCCATGCAAGAGACGAGAATTGGGGAAATTAACCAGGGAAAAAGAAAAGGCGACTTACGTCGCCTTAGTATCCCTTTGTCTTCATCCTGAAGTAATTGTCCCTGACACATCCGTGTTGCTTGACCATCCTCGGTCGTATCCTTTGCAGCTGTGCATTCCTTGCCGCATGTGAGTAGATTACTCGTTGAAAAAAATCTCACAAGGGACCAAATCGAATTAAAATATTGTATATTATTTAACCTAAAGCTTTTTAGTGATTAAATTCAATAGGTTACTGAGCTATAGCCAGCATGCCTGCAAATTTCATCGGTTACTTTTAGAGAATTTCTGCGCGACACTTGAGACATATCTTACAAGGCGATGGCACAAAAGCTTAACCAGCGACATTTTTAAAACGAACCGTTACTAAAGAGTGCATCCAGCCCCAACACATCGCTCATGTCATAATGACCCACAGGTTGCTCGGCCGCCCACATGGCTGCTCGTACAGCACCTTGTGCGAAGGTCTGGCGATCGCGCGCTTTATGAGTGATTTCGACTTCTTCTCCACTCATGGCAAACAGCGCAGTATGCTCACCGACAATGTTTCCCGCACGAATTGCGGAAAACCCAATACTGCCCTCACGGCGAATGGCGTCTTTGCCACACCGATCAAACGCCGCGACTTCACTAAAGACTTTGCCCATGCCATCAGCGATGGCTTCACCCATGCGCAGCGCAGTACCCGAAGGCGCATCCTTCTTAAAACGATGATGAGACTCAATAATTTCGATGTCACTGTCACGGCCAATGGCCTTGGCGACTAACTCTAAAACTTTAAGCGTGAGGTTAACTCCGACACTCATATTCGGCGCGAGCACCATTGGAATTTGATCGGACAGCTCAATCAGCTGTTGCTTTTGCTGATAACTAAAGCCGGTTGTTCCGATGACTACAGGGATCTGCAACTTGGCACAGCGCTTTACGGTTGCCAACGAATAGTCCGGCAAACTAAAGTCAATCACAACATCTACTTCATTCGCCACTTGCTCCAGATCATCAATTAATGGCTGTGCGCTTTTGAGTTGGGGAAATTGTCGATTTAAAGGCTCGCCTACCCATTGGTGACCACTGCGTAACAAAGGCGCAGTGAGCGTGACCCCGCGTGTGTGTTCAATGGCGTACATTAACGCTTGGCCCATGCGTCCATTACAGGCATTAACAGCAATTTTTGTCATAGTCATCTCATTTCTTTTTTACGGATCAGGAGTTTAGCAAAATGTTGCTAAGGGTCGTAAGAATCAATGGGCTTAAGCGTCAGTGGTCAGACGCGCGACTAATCCATAAACCATCGGTACGATCCCACCCAGGTGAGTAAAACGGTAACCTTGCTCACATGGCTGCATATTGTCAAAGCAGGGGTAGGGTGAATAATCGTATTCAGTAAAGCTTTGCACGTGAAGCCCTTGGTCGAGCAACGCAGCAAAGATGTCTGCGAAGGAGTGATTCCAGCCCACCTCTTGATAATTTTGTTCCGTTGCGCTGCCGTCAGTATAACTATTAGAAACCTGTTCGGTAATCGGACCGCGATTGAAATAACTGTATTTAAATTGTTGGAAGCGTTCATCAAACATCCACAGCACCGGATGAAACTCGACCAACACCAGTCGTCCGCCAGGTTTAAGAAGCTGCCGAGCAGTGCTCATCCACGCGGCGACGTCTGGATGCCAACCTAAAACTCCGTAGGAGGCAAACACGACATCAAATTGGCCAGCTAAATGGGCCGCTGCCGGATCGGAAAATAGCGCAAGAATGTCATCACAATAAAACTCGGCCGATAACCCTAATTGCGCATTCAACTGTTTTGCTTGCGAAATCGCTTGATCGGAAAAATCAATTCCTGTGACCTTGGCACCCATTCGTGCCAACGACATGGAGTCTTGGCCAAAATGACATTGCAGGTGAGCAATCGACTGATTCGTTACATCCCCGAGTAGCTCTAACTCAATCCCATTTAACGAGTTACGTCCAGCAATAAATGAAGCATTATCATAAAATTCCGACGCCATATGGTTTGCGACGCGATCATTCCATAGTTTTTTATTAATCGATTTGTAATTCATAAAGAGAGCGATCCAGCGTGCTCATGTACCATCGCAACAAAGTCATATTGAGACATTGGTTTAGCTAAATAAAATCCTTGTCCGTACTCGCAACCATGAGTACGCAAAAACTCCAATTGCTCAGCCGTTTCAATGCCCTCGGCAATCACTTTCAGTGAAAGCTTCTTTGCCATTACCAATATGGTTTTAACCAGTGTCTCAGCAGATGGATCCGAGCCTATTTTATCCACAAAAGAACGATCTATTTTAATCACATCGACGGGAAACTTCACTAGATAACTTAATGATGAATACCCAGTACCGAAATCATCGATAGCAATATTAACTTTCTGCTCTTTCAACATTTGCAATACATTCACCGCTCTTGCGGAATCTTGGGTTAACAATCTCTCGGTCATTTCAACGGTTATTTTGATGCGCTCATTGGCTTTTTCAACCAACTCGAGCCATTGTTCCAAGGCATGATCTTTGGTTTGAAATAATCTTGGTGAAATATTAATCGATAAACCAATATCATGGTTATCGGTTTGCAATTCAGTGAGCACTTTTTCTGCGTTTTGAAACATTTGTAAATCAATACGATTAACCAATCCCGACTCCTCAGCCAAAGGAATAAAATCTGCCGGTGAAATAAATGTATTGTCGTGATTGCGCCAGCGCGCTAAAGCCTCGCACTTATCAATCGCCATATTCGACAACTGAAAAATCGGCTGGTAATAAGTCTCTAATTGATTCTGGTTAATGGCATCAATCAACTGAGTCAAAAGAGAGTGACGAAACTCTGAGCGTTGCTGCATTTCCAAAGTGTAGAATTGCCAGCCATTACGTCCACTGCGCTTTACCTCATACATCGCTTGATCCGCTTTTCGTAACAACGTTTTTGCATCGCGTCCGTCATTAGGAAAAATTGAAATACCAATACTGGCGCTGGTGTACATGGTAGTCCCTTTTATCGAGTGCGAAGTATCCAGTTTGCCTAGAATGGTTTCCACCGAAGTTAATGCCTCATTGAAATCTTCAACATTCGGCAAAATCACACCGAACTCATCACCGCTGATCCGCGACACGGTCGCGGCTTGGCTGACACAGCTTTTAATATCATTGGCCACTTCAATTAATAGTTGATCGCCAACGTCATGACCAAAATTATCATTCACCGGTTTGAAGCGATCTAAATCAATAAATAGCACAACAACTTTCTTATCATGTCCGGCAGCTACTTCTACCGCTTGAGTTAAGCGGTCGTTAAATAGCGAACGATTCGGTAGGTTGGTTAAACTGTCGTAATTGGCTTGATGTTCGATTAACAGTGAGCTTTCGATTTTATCGGATACATCTTGCATGGTACCTATTAAAATTAACTCGCCATTCTCGAAACTTGGGCTGCCAATTACGCGCACCCAGCGGTGCTTTTGACTAAGCTTCAGATCAATATCAAATGACTGCTGAAAATCCAACGCATAAGCAATCGAGGCCATTAATTGTTCATAGCTTTCATCACTGAATTTGTCTTGAATTTCAGCAAAATGTTTTATTTCAAACTGCCGCTCTTGTATTTCTAAAATGCGTGATGTCTGCGGCGACCACTGAATAATAGTTTGCGCTGCGTTCATACGCCAACCGCCGACTTTCGCTGTGCGCCCCACCTTTTCGAGTAACTTTTGACTATTAATTAATTCGCGTTGAAGCTCATTACGTTCCATTTCTTGCTTGAAACGTACACGAACGTAATACAAGATGATTATTGTGGTCAGCAAAATAATGATGCGGGTAAACCACAAAGCGGTATTGAAACTCGCAGCACTACCTTTACTGCGCGCAGCTAACTGCCAGCTACCGCCGCCGACACTTAAGGTGAGCAGCTCAGCATCGCTTTGTTCAAATATTTCCGGTTGTCCGAGAATAACTGACTCTAGATTGCCAAGGGAGTCAAACGAGCGGATGGCCAGCTCCAAGTCCAAAAACTCAGGATTAATTCCGGAACTGCGCAGCAACTTATCGGCATCGATCGGCGCCGAAATTATGCCCCATAATTCGCGCTCATGATCACGGCCGGTGTAAATCGGCGCGCGCCCAATGAATGCACGTCCTCCTTGCACTAAATTGACCGGACCGATGACCAAAACCTGTCCGGTTTGGGCGACTTGCAAAGCCATATCGCGCTGCACAGGATGCGTTCGATAGTTAAGTCCAAGGGCTTTTTCATTGCCTTTAACTGGATACACCAAGTTAACCACCAAATCTTTAGCCGCGGCAAAATTATTAATCAGGTTGTCTTTTTTCATTACCTCTCGCGCATAGGCTGAAAACTCCGCTTCGGTAATATTAGGATTGGCTGAAATATAGGCCGCAAAGCCACGCAGAGTCGATAGGCTGGTTTGTAAGTTACCTTTTAAACTAGCACTAATATTATTTAGCTTTTGCAACACGGAAACGCGATTCAGTTGTTCAGCTTCACGTTTAATTTGGCTTTCAATTTGGTAATTTAAAAATAGCGCTAAAGCCATAATACTCAGTGTCGTTAAGGCAGCATTACGCCGATACCAAAAGTAAAAGATAAATAGTAATAAGGTTAATGCCAAAATAATTTGCAGAAAGAGCTTATTGCTCTGCACCTGAACTTGCACGGGATTAAACAACAAGTTATTCACATCGATACTGTGCTCAAGTAGTCCTTGTTGGTCCAATCGATCAATCATATGCTGCCAGCGGATACGGCTTGAGTCACCCAAACTGACATTAGGAAAGCCAGTAATTTGCTCCATTTTGTCAGCAAAAAATAAATTGTATGCAAACTGATCCCGGTATTGGTACAAATGGCGTGGTAGTTCGGCTGAGATACGCTGAGCAATTTCGCGCTTGTGACTGAGTGCGTAGTGCCAGCCACGCAGGGAGGCATTGCGAAAGGCACTCACGACTTGTGGGTTTTCGGCAAGAAACTGTTTGCGGGTAAACAAGGTATCGCCGTAAAAATCAATGCCATGCTCGGCGGGCACTAAGCGGTTAAGTGTCAACTTTGCCTCAAGTGCTTGATACTCAGCTGAGACCTGATAAGTTACGATAACGTCGGCCAAGCCATCGATTAACGTTTGTACATTCACCGGCGCTTCAACTAACTCAATAGCCTTAAGCTCATACCCGCGTGCCCGAAACATTGACTCGACCTCAGTCTGAACATTTCCACCGCGAATCAAGGCAATACGCAGACTGGCTAAATCATCAATCGAGTCGATAGGTTTGTCAGGGAGGGAATAAAAGGCAATTGGACTATGCTGAAAAATCGGGGCGAGGACCACAAATTCGTCTTTTGGATGATACGACGTCAGAATGTCCACTGCACCGATGGCAAACTCCGCTTGTCCATCCAGTAATACTTGAGTCGGCGAGACAATTGCGCCATCCGGTACGCTCGCTGGAATAATCTCAACGTCTAATCCTGCTTCTTCGTAGTAACCTTGCCATTTGGCCGCGTAGTAGCCAGCAAATTGAAACTCGTGTTCCCATTTAAGCTGAAGTCGCACGGGCGTTTGGGCACAGACCCAACTGCTTAGAGCCAATAAGATCAAGACGCACCGGCTAACCATCATACCCGTTCCAAGAATATTCGTTATCAACTAAGCATAGCGGATAACTCTATGATATCCCAGTTAAAAAAAATGGCGCTAACAGCGCCATTTGGTATTCGATGGAGAACGATTAGAGTTACTTGGTGATCCCGTCCCAAAAGCTTTTCACACCATCGAACCAACTCTTCGATTTCGGGTTGTGCCGGCTATTACCTTTTTTCAGTGAGTTTTCAAATTCACGCAGTAAATCTTTCTGCTCTTTATTCAGGTTCACCGGGGTTTCGACCACCACACGGCAGTAGAGATCGCCGGCCATACTGCCGCGCATTGGCATAACCCCTTTGCCACGCAACCGGAACAGTTTACCAGACTGAGATTCAGCAGGAACCTTCAGGTTGACGCGACTGTCGAGTGTTGGAACTTCGAGTTCGCCACCTAAGCACGCCGTGGTGTAGCTAATCGGGACTTCACAATATAAGTCATTCCCATCGCGTGTAAAAATCGCATGCTCTTTAACGTGCACCTGAACGTATAGGTCGCCGGGTTGAGTACCCGGTCCACCCGCTTCACCTTCACCCGACAGCCGAATTCGGTCACCGGTATCAACGCCAGGGGGAATTTTCACCGATAAGGTTTTCTCTTTGCGAACCCGACCTTGTCCGCTACAGCTCCCGCAGGGATCTTTAATCATGGTGCCCTGACCATGACACTTAGGACAGGTTTGTTGTACTGAGAAAAATCCTTGCTGCATCCGCACTTGACCTGCGCCACCACACATATCACAGGTGGTGGGAGAAGTACCTTTTTTCGCTCCATTACCGTCACAGGTGTTACACATGACATAGGTTGGCACATGGATTTTTGCTTGCGTACCATGCACCGCTTCTTCAAGAGTTAGCTCTAAGTTGTAGCGTAAGTCAGCGCCTCGTCGCGCCCGTGACGAACCACCTTGACCGCGACCGCCAAAGATATCGCCAAAGACATCACCAAAGATATCACTGAAACTAGCGCCACCACCGCCGCCGCCAAACCCACCTTGCGATGGATCCACGCCGGCATGACCAAATTGATCATAAGCGCGGCGCTTTTCTGCATTGGAGAGTATTTCAAACGCTTCTTTCGCTTCTTTGAAGTTATCTTCTGCTTCTTTAGAATCGGGATTACGATCAGGATGATACTTCATCGCCAATCGACGATAAGCCTTTTTGATCTCTTGATCATTGGCCGATTTATCGACGCCAAGTATTTCGTAATAGTCGCGTTTTGACATACCGCTTTGCCTATATTTTATGCTTAATTCAGACAAAGACGCGGACTAAAGAGCCCGCGTCTATCAAGTGACTTCGTCGCTTGTACTTACTTTTTGTTGTCGTCAACTTCTTCAAACTCAGCGTCGACGACATTATCGTCGCTGCTACCAGAATTGGCTTCACCGCCAGCAGCACCCGCTTCACCGGCCTGTGCTTGAGCTTGTGCTTGCGCATATAAACGCTCAGCCATTTTTGCCGAGGCTTGTGACAACGCTTCTGTTTTGGCTTCAATAGCATCTTTGTCGTCGCCTTTAAGCGCTTCCTCAAGATCTTTGATTGCCGCTTCAATTGCTTCTTTTTCACCGTCTTCAAGCGTAACCGACTCATCGTTCATGCTTTTACGTGTCGCGTGAATCAAACCATCGGCTTTGTTTCGCGTTTCAATCAGCTCTTGGAATTTTTTATCTTCATCCGCATGAGCTTCTGCATCTTTCACCATTTTATCGATTTCGTCATCCGACAAACCAGACGAGGCTTTAATTACAATTGATTGCTCTTTGCCGGTCGCTTTATCTTTTGCCGAAACATTCAAGATACCATTTGCATCAATATCGAAGGACACTTCAATTTGCGGCACTCCACGCGGTGCAGGAGGAATATCTTGTAAATCGAATTTACCTAACGACTTATTCTGTGATGCTTGCTTACGTTCGCCTTGCAGCACGTGAACCGTTACCGCAGTTTGGTTATCGTCAGCGGTCGAGAAAGTTTGCGATGCCTTGGTTGGAATCGTGGTGTTTTTCTCGATTAAGTTAGTCATTACGCCGCCCATGGTCTCAATACCCAAAGACAAAGGCGTTACGTCTAATAGCAGAACATCTTTTACATCGCCCGACAAAACCGCTCCTTGAATCGCAGCACCCATTGCTACCGCTTCATCAGGGTTTACGTCTTTGCGTGGCTCTTTGCCAAAGAATTCACTCACTGTTGATTGAACTTTTGGCATCCGAGTTTGACCACCCACTAAGATAACGTCATCGATATCGGATACATTCAAACCGGCATCTTTTAACGCTAGTTTCACCGGCTCAAGTGTACGCTCAACCAACTGGTCAACTAACGACTCTAACTTAGCGCGCGTCAATTTAATGTTTAAATGTTTTGGACCCGTTGCGTCCGCTGTGATGTAGGGTAAGTTAACATCGGTTTGCTGACTTGAAGAAAGCTCAATTTTGGCTTTTTCAGCAGCTTCTTTTAAACGTTGCAGTGCCAGAGCATCTGAATGTAAGTCAATTCCGCTGTCTTTCTTGAATTCTTCTGCTAGATATTCAATAACACGCAGGTCAAAGTCTTCACCCCCTAAGAAAGTATCACCGTTAGTCGATAACACTTCAAAGGTATGCTCACCTTCAACTTCCGCAATTTCGATAATCGAAATATCAAACGTACCGCCACCTAAGTCATAGACCGCAATGGTGCGATCGCCTTTTGCTTTGTCCATACCATAAGCCAAGGCCGCTGCGGTCGGCTCATTGATGATACGCTTAACATCAAGGCCGGCAATACGACCAGCGTCTTTGGTCGCTTGACGCTGTGAATCGTTAAAGTACGCAGGCACCGTGATGACCGCTTCGCTGATTTTTTCACCCAAAAAATCTTCCGCGGTTTTCTTCATCTTTTTCAAGACTTCAGCAGAAATTTGCGGCGCAGCTTTCTTCTCGCCTTTAACTTCGACCCATGCATCACCATTGTCAGCTTTGACAATTTTATAAGGCACCATCTTGATGTCTTTCTGCACAACATCATCTTCAAAACGACGACCGATTAAACGCTTAACCGCAAACAGAGTGTTTTCTGGATTGGTAACCGCTTGGCGCTTAGCCGATTGTCCCACTAAGATTTCGCCGTCATCAGTAAAAGCAACGATTGAAGGGGTAGTGCGTCCACCTTCGCTGTTTTCGATTACTCGCGTATCTTTACCATCAAGGATTGCGACACAGGAGTTAGTTGTACCTAAGTCGATTCCGATAATTTTACCCATTTTACATCTCCAAAATCTAAAATCGTGTTACTGGATTCTTCGCGGCTGCCTAGCAAGCCGTAATAACCACAAAAATTGTCTTGTTTCTTTATTTTGGGGCTTTTTTGATCAATTCAAGCGTCCCCAAGAAAATTTGTCCGTTAAACTTTTTGATCGATATTCGCCGGCTTGGCTTTATTGACCACCACTCGAGCGGGACGTACAACCCGGCCATTCAGAGAATAGCCTTTTTGGAAAACCGCAATAATAGTGTTCGGTTCGAACTCACTATTTTCTTGCATCGACATTGCTTCATGCAGCTCAGGATTAAACACTTCACCCTGTGGATCCATTTGCACAACATTTTTCTTGGCCAGTGCATCCACAAACATTTTTAAGGTTAGGTCCATGCCTTCTTTCAGAGCTTTCGACTCATCATTCTCAGCCGGCTGCTGCAAGCCTTGCTCAAGACTATCGATAATCGGCAACAGCGCCTCGACGAAGCCTTCCAAGGCAAACTTGTGTGCGCTTTGAACATCGCGCTCAGCACGGCGCCGAACATTGTCCGCTTCCGCTTGGGCGCGCAATGCGCGTTCTTTTAACTCAACCACTTCTGCGGTTAATGCTGCTACTTGCTCAGCTAACTCTAGATTGGGCTCTTGGCTCGCACTCGACTCTGGCGTCACCGTTTCTTCAGTTGCCGCGGCTTCGGCTTCGTTTTGCGTTTGCTCAGACATCGCAATTCCCCGTTTATCACTTACTCGTAATGGTCAATATCGCAGCTCAGCTGCGGCCAAAAAATTTCAATGATCGGGTATATGGGGGCTACTCGGAATGATTCAAGGCTGATGACAATATTTTCGCGGTAATGTCGACTATCGGGATCACTTGGTCATAATGCATCCGTGTTGGGCCCACTACCGCTAGTACGCCGACCGGCTCTCCTTCAATCTGATAAGGGGCTGTCACCACACTGCACGAAGCCAACCCCTCGCTGGCGCACTCTTCTCCGATAAAGATTTGCACGCCAGGTGCCGCAATCGCCTTGTTTAACAACGCAAGCACCTCCTGCTTTTGCTGAAAAGCGGCAAACACCGCCTTCAAACGCGATAAATCATGCTCATTTTCGGCCATGTCAATCAGTTTGCCATCGCCAGAGAGGTGATAATCATCGTCAACTTCAGTGGTCGCTAAACTTGACTCAGCCAAAGTCAGAGCAAACTGCATCATGTCGTTTAGGCGCTCTTTTTCCGCGGTCATCTTCTGCACCAGGGTGCTGCGGGCGCTGCTCAAGTCTTTGCCGGCTAAATGTTGGTTAACAAAATTAGTAGCCGCGACCAGCTGCTCAGGTGAGAAAGGCTGCTCGCTTACAATAACTCGGTTTTGCACTTCATGATCATCGAGCACCAATACCACGAGTATCCGTTTCTCTGTGAGCGGCATAAATTCAATATGTTTAATTTTGGTAATTTGGCGTGACGGTAACTTTACCAGCCCTGCCATCGACGTTAACTCGGCTAGCATGCGCGATGTTTGTGACAGCATATCTTGCGTGGTGTGGCGAGGATCCAGCTGCGCAGCGATGGCATTAATTTGCGCTGGTGTCGGTTTGCGCATGGTCAACAAATGATCGACAAACAAGCGAAAGCCTTGATCCGTAGGCACTCGTCCGGCGGAAGTATGCGGCGACTCGACTAATCCTTGTTGCTCTAGTTCAGCCATGACATTGCGAATAGTCGCAGAACTGACTGACAATCGCGACAACTTAGCCAAACGACCAGAGCCTATCGGTTGCCCCGTATGAAGATACTGCTCAACCAATACTTTCATTAACTGGTGAGCTCGCGAACTTAGTGACATGGCGCTCCTTATCAAACTCGATACAACCATAGATCCACTTTAGCTATTTATAGTAGCAATGATTGCGGCTAGGGTTAATAGCCGGTAAGGGCAAAGATTATTCTTGAATCATCAAGGGGTTAACAGTTAGAGTGCAAACATAATATGGAAAAACGTTTGCGTCAGTAGGAGACGCCCACCATGACACTCAGGTCAAGCGCGCAGGCCTTGCAGTTCCAAAATATTGGTATTGTTGGCAAACCCCAAAACCCACAAGCAGCCGAAACCATCCAAACTCTGCATGATCATTTGCTATCGTTAGGCTGCCGATTATGGGTCCAGCAGTCTTTGGCTGACGATTTAGTCTCACAAGATGCCACCTTCATACCGCGCAGCGAGCTCGGTAAGCAAGTTGACCTTATTGTGGTTGTCGGCGGTGACGGCAGTATGCTCAATGCTGGACGAACTCAAATTCAACATCAAGTTCCCATGGTCGGGATCAACCGCGGGCACTTAGGTTTTCTCACTGACGTTCGCCCTACTGAAGTGGTTGAACGCATCAGTGAAGTTTTGCAGGGACAGTTTGATGAAGAACAACGCTACATTTTAAATGCTGAAGTGATTCGTGATGGCAGTGTCATCGGAAACTCAACGGCGGTAAACGAGGTGGTCATTCATCCCGGCGAAATCTCCAAAATGCTAGAGTTTGAACTCTTTATTGATGATCAGTTTGTTTATAGCCAGCGCTCAGATGGTTTAATTGTCTCAACGCCTACCGGCTCAACCGCGTATGCGCTTTCTGGCGGTGGCCCAATCATTTCACCCAAAGTAGACGCTATGGTTTTGGTTCCGATGTTCCCCCATACATTGTCGAGTCGTCCGATTGTCATTGATGCAAATAGCGTCGTCGAGCTGGTCATTGCCCAGGATAGTCGGCACTCCCCTATGGTAAGTTGTGACGGCCAGGAGAATATGAGTCTTGCACCCAGTGATCGCATTCGCATCAAAAAACACCCGTTAGCCCTACGTATTTTGCACCCCAAAAACCATGACTACTATGAAGTACTACGGACCAAATTGGGTTGGGGCTCAAAATTGTAGCTGGCGAAACAACTACTCATACAAATAGCAAAAAATCGCTGACAAACGCCATTATTGCCATTACACTAGGCGCATCAATCGCGTTAGGTGGTAAATTATGCTGGCGACCATTCAAATTAAGAACTTTGCTCTCATTGAGCAGCTGTCTTTAGAGTTTAAACAAGGCATGACGGTTATTACCGGTGAAACCGGTGCCGGAAAATCCATTGTTATTGATGCCTTAGGCCTCGCCCTTGGCGAACGCGCGGAGTCCTCCATGGTGCGTTTTGGCCAAGAAAAAGCGGAGATCACCGCCAGCTTTCAACTCGCCGCTGATGCACCGGCCATCGATTGGCTCGAAGAGCATGAACTCGACGCCGACGGAGAATGCATATTACGCCGCGTTGTAGCTCGCGAAGGACGTTCAAAATGTTTTATTAATGGCACCCCTGCCACGCTTGCTATGCTCTCCCAACTCGGCGACAAACTGGTGGATATTCACGGCCAACACGCCCACCAATCATTGCTCAAACCAAGCATCCAACTCGAACTATTAGACCAATTAGTATCTGATGACGCATTATTGCAACGGGTTGCTGAACTCGCGACGCGCTACCAAAAAATCAAGAAGAAGCTCGACACTTTGCAGCAGTCGCAAACTCAGCGCCAAGAGCGCAGCGAATTACTCGCCTACCAACTCGACGAGCTAAGTGCGCTCAAATTATCCGCCAACAGCATTAGCGAGTTAGAATCAGAGCACGCGCGCGCGAGCCACTTACAAGAACTCACCGATGCGGCTTGCGGTATGATGTCTGAATTATTTGATCAGGACGGCGATCTGTTGGGACAGTTGCAACATTGGCGCGAAGAATTATCACGTCTGCAGCGTAAAGATACTCAGCTAACCGCCGCTTTTGATCTGCTAGCCAGTGCCTGTAACAACTTAGAGGAAATGCGTAGCGAGCTGCGCCATTACCAAGACTCGCTAGAACTTGATCCACGACAACTAGAAGAGCTCAATGAGCGCCTTGCCACCTTATTTGACTTGAGTCGTAAACACCATTGTGAGTTGGTTGAGTTACCCGCAGTCGAACGCGCAATCGCTAATGAGTTACAACAACTCACCGCTGACAATGACAACAATGAGCAGCTGCTCATTGAGTTGGATCAAATTGAAGATGATTATCAACAAGCCGCATTATCGCTGTCGAAAAAGCGCCAGAAAGCTGCGCTAGAGCTTGCCAAGCAGGTCAGCGCGCAAATGCAGCAACTAGGCATGGAAGGCGGACAGTTTGCCGTCGACTTTAGCGCGCCAGGGCAACACATCAACCGCCATGGCCTAGATCAATTAGAGTTTCAAGTCACCGCAAATCCTGGTCAGCCCTTGCAAGCATTAAACAAAGTCGCATCGGGGGGTGAATTGTCACGCATTAGCTTGGCGATTCAAGTGATTACCGCTCAGCAACGCATTACGCCGACGCTAATCTTTGATGAAGTCGATGTTGGCATCGGCGGTCAAACCGCCGATATAGTCGGACGCATGCTGGCTAAAATTGCGCAACATGCTCAAGTATTGTGCGTTACCCACCAGCCACAGGTCGCGGCTAAAGGGCAGCAACATCTGTTGGCTGAAAAATCGCGTGGTAACAACAACACGGAAACCGCTATGATCAGTTTAACTGGCGAACAACGGGTACAAGAAATTGCGCGTATGGTAGGCGGCCAATCGATTACCGCATCAACCATTAAGCATGCTCAAGAGTTAATTGAGACGCCCTAAAAATTACTCGTCTTTAGGCTCAACATAAAGCACTAACGAGTGCTCAACGAGGCGATAACCGTGCTGTTCGGCAATTTCTTTTTGCAGCTTTTCAATTTCTTCGCTGTGAAACTCAATGACTTTGCCGGACTGCAAACAGACCATATGATCATGATGCTCGCCACGATCTAACTCAAACACCGAATGCCCGCCTTCAAAGTTATTGCGAATGACCAAGCCAGCTTGCTCAAATTGGGTCAATACTCGATATACCGTGGCTAAGCCCACTTCTTCATCCGCGTCCATTAGAGCTTTATAGACATCTTCCGCGCTCATATGCGGATCGTCACTATTTTCCAAAATCTGCAAAATTTTGACCCGAGGTAAGGTAATCTTTAGGCCGGCTTTTTTGAGTTGTTGATTGTCCAAGGATTGCCCCTTTTCGATTTAATTCATAGCATATTCATCAATAAGGGATATAATACGCAGTTTAGCGGTCGAAACCAAAATGAAATTGCATAAATACGAGAGGATCATGCAAAAACTTCGCTTAGTTACCCTTATCTCCATCATCATGATGTTATCGGCATGTTCAATTTATAAGATGAGCATTCGCCAAGGCAACATCGTCGAGCAAAAACATGTATCTCAGTTACGCAAAGGGATGACCAAAGGACAGGTGCAATACTTATTAGGCCGCCCCATCATTCAAGATAGTTTCTCGGATAATACTTGGTACTACCTCAACACCACTAAAAATGGCCAATCCGGCGAAGAAGTGCGCACGGAGTTAACGGTTTATTTCGTTGAGGAAAAATTAACCAAAGTCGTTGGTGATTTTGAAATTCCAGCGGAGTTACAGCAATAGTCTCAATTACGATGGGTCTTGCGGGCGTTGCTCGCGCCATTGCGCTAATAAGCGCTGTTTAACCGCCTCCGGCATTTCACGTCGGGTTAGCCAGCGCTGTACAATATCACTGGTCAACTCCATCTGTTTCACGTAACGGCGACAGGACTGGCACATCATTAAATGCACCCGCAGTGCTACCCGCTGCAGCCTAGGCAGCGACTCATCTAGCTGTAAGCTGCTTAATTCGGTCACTTGTTTACAACTGGGAATACCTAACACTTGCCTTCTCGCTCAAAACGTTGAATAACCTGTAAAATTCTGTCTCGCGCCCGATGCATTAAAACTCTTACGTTAGACGAGCTAACTTCCAAAATGTTACAGATTTGCTCCAAAGAATGACTTTTACTTTCACGCAGGGTAAGCGCAACGCGTTGGCTTTCAGGCAACAGTGCAAGGTGCTTTTGAATGCAATTATTAAGCTCTTCAGCTTGTAGAATATCGTCGGGTGCATCACTGTGCCATGCGCTTTGCTGGTCGAGCCAATGACCACTTTGATCAAACCGGTCTTCTCCATGCCAATTGTCATATTGATCCATCGAGATCATGCGCGACTCTTTACGCAATCGTGTTTTTGCTTCATTCGCCACAATTCGCATCACCCAACTTTTCAGACTGGAGCGTCGTTGAAACTGACTTAAGCTACGAATAACGGACAACCAAGATTCTTGAATAACCTCATCGGCAATAGCTTCGCCGACAATCGATGCCGCCACGTAATACATTGTTGAATACCAAGCTTGCGACAATTTCTCGAACATTTTCGAGTCATACGCAGCCAGCGCTTTAATGATAACTTCATCTGAAGGCAATGATGTATTGTCGATTTTTTTACTCACCTATGCCTCTTTACTTTGCTGATAGATCCGTTAAGTGCAAAAAAAATTTGCAACATTCTGCCGATTGATTCATCTATTACACAAACATTCACTAAATGAGCACGCATAATGACACAAATATTCCTTGCCTACCAACGCCTGTTACGCGCAGTGGAAGCCTTTTCTCCGCTCCTCTATTTAGCCATACGAGTACTGCTTTTCTGTGCTTTTTATCAAGCCGGTATGACCAAATTTGCCAACATTGAGGGTACGGCAGACTGGTTTACCAGTTTAGGTATTCCATTGCCAACACTAATGGCGTACACCGCCGCACTAACTGAATTAGTCGGAGCATTTTTGCTACTCGTGGGTTTTGCCACGCGCTTAATTTCGCTGCCATTAATCATTGTCATGTTGGTCGCCATTTTTAGCGTCCATCTCGATTACGGCTGGTCTGCGATTGCTTCCGGTAACGATCCAGAAATTGCGATACGCCTCGAACGCGGTCGTGCGTTATTAGCCGATTATGGCCACTACGACTGGTTAACAGAAAAAGGCGCTTGGGTGATACTTAATAATGGCGTCGAATTCTCTGTAATCTACTTGCTGTTTTTATGGGTACTGCTGACACAGGGGCCAGGCCGTTGGGTAAGCATTGATCACTACATACAGCGTTTTTTAGACCGCAAATGAATGACCATAAATGCACTTAGAGCGCAGATGAATTAAAGAAAAATTAAAGGTTTTCAGCCCACTGTTTTCTTTGTAACAGTCGCCTGCAATAGGCTAATTTAATAGTTGGAGGTGACTGCTATGAAAACTTTATTACTACGACTAACCCTAGGGTTATTAGCTGTATCTTTGACCGCCTGCACCCAGCATTCGGCAACCAGCGGTTATGTGGTTGACACCGACAAAGTCAAATCGGTTGAAACTGCGGCAAGGTTATCCAACCAACGCGTCGATGTCATTTGGATCAACCCACCGCTAAAACGAAAGAACACTAAGAAGAACGATTGATTGAGCGGCGCAGCACTACAGCCGCAACGACCAATAATATTAAACCTATCGCACCATGGCTGTGCTCACCCGGCAGCCACGGTGCTGCTATCCCAATCATTAAAAGCGCCGCTATGCCAAATACAATCGCGGCTAACCATTTTTGCTGACGAAGATTCATGTTTGCTCCGTTTTACTATTTTGATAGGCGGCAATAAACACTAACAACCAACCAACCATCAAACACAGACCTCCCACTGGCGTCACTCCTCCCAGCAGTTTAATGGAGGTAAGGGCCAGCAGATACAAACTACCCGAGAAAATAACCGTACCAATGAACAGCGCACGCAATGCCCAAAGCCGAGTACGATCGGCGTCATTAAATGCCACCATAGACAATGCCAGAATCGCTACTGCATGAGTGAGGTGGTAGAACACGGCGGTACGCCAAATCTCCAGCGCATAACTGTCTAACGTGGCTTTCAGTGCATGTGCACCAAATGCCCCTAATAATACTGCCGCACCTCCAAGAAGCGCAGCGTACGCAGTATATTTATGGCTCATATCAGTTCTCTAGGTAAATTCACCAATGACGCGGGTCGTTGACCTTTTTGTTCGAATATTCTGGACAAAAAATGCTATGATTCGGCATCTGTTTCGATTATATCGTTTTTATTTATGAAACTCTCTGTTGTTTTCACCACTTATAATTCGCCCGTATGGTTACAGAAAGTCCTCTGGGGCTTTGCTTGTCAAACGCATAGCGACTTCGAAATCATTATTGCCGATGACGGCTCAGGCGCTGAAACCGCCACGATGATAGAGCAAATGCGACAGCAAACGGGAATGACCATTCGGCATATTTGGCACGAAGACAATGGTTTTCAAAAGTGCCGCATTCTTAACAAAGCACTGCTTAATGTGCGTACCGATTATATTGTTTTAACCGATGGCGACTGCATTCCGCGCAAAGATTTTCTTGCGGAACACGTCAAAAATGCAGCGCCCGGTTATTACCTATCCGGGAGCTACTACAAGTTGCCAATGTCAACGAGCGAGACGATTAATCAAAGCGATATAGAGTCAGGCCGCTGTTTTGATGTGAAGTGGTTGCACGCCAATGGGCTACCGCGATCGCGAAAAACATTGAAAATAAAAGCTACGCCATTTTGGGCAAACATTCTTAATAAAATCACCACCACTAAGTGTAACCTAAAGGGCTCGAACGCTTCGGTTTGGTTAGATGATGTATTGGCGGTTAACGGCTTTGATGAACGTATGCAATGGGGTGGATTAGACCGAGAGTTTGGCGTTCGCTTAATTAATCATGGCATTACACCTCGTCATGTCCGATACAATGCGATTTGCGTTCACCTTGATCACGCGCGCGGCTACAAAGATCCAGAAATGGTTAAACGCAACAAACAGTTGCGCCTAACCAACGCGAAGCAAGGCGTCTATTGGACCGATCATGGTATCGCACAGTTGTTAGAAGAAGGCTACCAACCGGAAACCGACTACGCCTTACAGCGGCGCCAAGCATTAGGGCTTAGTTAAACGAACAACCGTTAAGCCTTTCTCAGCAGGCAAGGTAACGACCGTCAAGTTCGGATACTCTTGCTGCCAACGCTTGACCATTGCTCGCTCATCGGCACGCGCGGCGTCATCAATTAGAATAACCGCATCATCCGCTAAACGACTGTGTAACAACGGCAGCGCCGGATATCGCGCCAACGGTTGGGTGCGCCGCGGTGGACCGTCAATGACTAGCATATCAATTTTTTCCGGCAAATTAGCAGCCGCAAAGTCATACCACTGCCATTGCTCTCCATTGATTGAATGTTTGATCAATGGCGCATGAATGACTTGCGCCACATCGTTAACTTGATGCTGCACCAAATTATTTTGGCTAATACCGGCAAAAAACTCATGGTGTTCTAGTGAAACCACCTTACCTTCGCCCAGTTGTTGCAACGCATATCCACAGACTAAGGTTGATACGCCCGACGAAGCTTCCACGATTACTTTTGGAGCGCGCGCTTGGATCTCGCGGTACAACCACATTAAGAAATCTGGAGAGCCCGCATAGCCACGCATTGAAGGTAATGCAGTGCGTGGCTGCAATGCCAGGTTTAAATTAGTCATGGCTTCTACTTGATGATATAGGTTGTCTTGTTGGCGCGCGTTAATTCTCAGACTTTTATTCAACGCAACGAGCAGCACCACAACAACTAACCCCGTTGCAGTAGCAATCATCGCCATTAGGGAAACCAAGGCACCTACCAAAAAGCTAACTGCAGCAACCGCTATTGCTGACACCACTATAATGTTCACATCAATCGATTGACGTTTCATATTTATTCTCTTGTTATTTAGATAAAAACTATTTAAACAGTCGCGTTAGTTTCAACTCGATACGATCGAGCTGACGCAAAATTTTTCGCTTTTCAAGCGGATAAAAAAACCAAGGCTTAGCCAACTCTCCCGGATTAACCAGGGTTAAAAAATCTTCAGCTACCGGTAACGTGGCGGTTCGATCGCGCTGTTGCAAAAGCGTTGATTGGGACTCGGTCATTTCAGCAATCGGATAGAAACCACTTTTACTCACCTGTTCAGCAATACGTAATCCTAATGTTTTTGTTTTACCACGATAGGCCGAGACGTTTGGTAACCACATTACAAAAGGGTTGGCTAAAAAACCCATCGGTTGAAACAGTTGCCGCGCCTGTTTTTCATTATTTTTCTCGCCTTGATCAAAACGCCAATTATGCTGACGCAAACGAGCTACGTGAAAAATGCTTACGTCAGAATAATAGACGCCGGCACTGGCTCCGGTTTCAGCGCGACGATAACACTTTTCGGTTTCCGACCAAGTCATTGATTGTTGATCGCGCTTGCGATTCGAAGCCTTGAGAAATGCTGGATGTAAAATTGCACAGTCTTGATTCGCGGAAAAATATCCTTGAATATCCGCAATATCCGCTGTATTCAAAGCGCGCACTAATTGCATATCGTCTTGAATGAAGCATGCTAAAGCGGTTTCAGGTAGGCGCTCAAAAGCAACTTGCATATTATGATAAAGTCCACCGTGCTTACTGGCGCCTTCCTCTTTAGCAGGCTGCACTACTTGATGGCGATCCGCTAAGCTCGAAAGTACTTGCTGGGTATCAGGATCGTCACTGTTATCATCGACAATTGTAATCGGGTAGCCGGGTGCTAAACGCTCAATACTGGTAACACAGTGATTTAAAAAGCGACCGCGATTGAACGAGAAAATGCAAAAGTGCAATGACACTTTACTCTCCTGGCTTATCGTCTTTTATCGCAGACATGGTCTTACGAATGGAGCTGCGTAGTGCAGTGTTCGCTTTACTCCCGGTATAGCGTCCTTTAAATACATGGCGTATTCGATACACGCCCGGGATATCTAACGGTTCACCTTGCGAGCGTAGCAACCAGCGAAATGCGCGATCTTCATAAGCTTTACACCACTTATCGGCTGGACGTTGATAATAACTTAAGGCGTCGCAATAACCATAGGTACGCGCCACATCACCATGGGTAATTTGAAGCGGGCCGGTAGCACGGCCGCGTTCACTAACGGTGAATTGCTCGGCATCGATATCTTTCACCGCAATTGAGTCAGCTGAAAACGACAACATAGGATCTTCTTCAGTCAGTAAAGAAGTGATCCGCTCTTGACGCGGAAACACCAAGACGTCGTCGCGACCATCCAGCGCTTCACCCAAAGCATCTAAGCAATTCTCACGAAACATTAGATCACAATCGGTAAACCATACCCAATCAGCCTGCGTTGCTTGTGCGGCTTGATTGCGACCGATTCCACGGCGGAACAGATACTCCTTTGGTCGTGCTTGCCAATTCCAAGTCACATTCGGTACCGACATATTGCCGAAGTAGTTAAGCACCGCTAAGGTGTTCGCATCTTCTTCTGCATAAAATACTGTCATGGTTACTTGAACTTTTTGTGGCGGGAAGTTAACTAACGAACTCAGTTGGTAAATTAAAAAATGAGCGTACTGCCAACAGTGACTGACCACTTCAATTTTCATTGGCATGGATTTCTTTGGCCACCCCGTCTGCTTAAAGTTAGGCAAAAACCAGCCGGCCGGAATAAAGCCTCCAGCGGCAAACCTCAAAAACCGTCCGACAATCGGGTCACTCCAATGAGTGGTGTTTTCGCGATAGTTCGACATGACGATGATTCCTTAACCATTCAATAACCCGATCACCGCCTGGCTCGCTATTAGGTGAGCCAGCAAAATTCCAACCAAAGGGGTGAGCGGTAGAGTAAAAATAGCGTGTATAATACCATAGCCGATTCACTGATACACCAAACAGCATGGGACATAACATGGCGAAACAATCCGATGAAACAACTAGACCCGCTGGCCTGCGCTATTGGCCGACTTGGTTGTTTTTTGCCCTGATGAGCTTGGTGGGGCGCTTACCCTATTCCTGGTTGGTAAAGCTCGGACGCGGTTTTGGCCGCCTGATGTACCGCTTTGCAGGTTCACGCACGCGAATAGCGAGCATCAACATTCGGCGTTGTTTTCCACAGCTTAGCGACACTGAACAACAGCAATTGGTGAAGGAGAACTTAATCGAAACTGGAATCGGTATGCTCGAAACGGCCATGCTTTGGTTTGGTCACAACCGTAACTGGCAATCGATTGTCGAGTTTAAAGGATTAGAGCACCTTGAAAAAGCACAGCAAGATGGACGGGGCGGCTTATTGTTAGCCTTTCATTTAACCAGTTTAGAAATAGGCGGGTCATTGCTCGGCACTCGTTACCCAATCGGAGCCCTATATCGGCGGAATGAAAACCCAGCCATCGAATTTGCAATGGTTAAAGGCCGCAAGCGATTTGTTGAGCCTATTCCGCGCGAAGCGACTCGCGAAATGATCAAGTATTTAAAATCCAACCGTTTTGTTTGGTATGCAGCGGATCAAGATTATGGTCGGCGACAAAGTATTTTTGTTCCTTTCTTCGATATACCCACGGCGACGATAACCGCCACAACACGCTTCGCACGCCTTTCCAAAGCGCCGGTAATTCCAATGACTCAACGTCGAATCGATGGCAAGCGAATAGAAGTTACTATTCACCCTCCGCTAACCGGAATTGGAGCCGATGAACGTCAAGATGCGATCACCATCAATCAATTTCTAGAACAATATTTGGCACAACACCCAGCGGACTACTTATGGGTACACCGACGCTTTAAAACGCGGCCCAACGAAACGGATTCATCGTTTTATCCAAAGAAAAAGAAAACTCGGCCAGTCACTCCCGAGCGCTACAAAAACATTATGGAAGCGGCTTTGTGGGTTGAGGAAATTGACAATCGGCCAGTTAAACTTCAGTTACCTGAAGAGCTGGTTTATTTTTTCTATTTCGATGACATATTCTTGGCAAAGAAACGGCGCTTAAAAGCCTTTATCGAAACTCACAAAAGTGAGCAGTTTAACGATAAGCAGTATGTGCATAAAGGCAAAGTTCGACTTTGCCAACATCGACAGTGTTACCTAGTTTATCTCGAAGAAATTTAATCGGCGAAGGAAAGAAAATCCTCTAACATTAAATCGAGGTTGTACTGATAGCCTTGAGTGGGGTCGGTCATACTTTTATTGATAAACGCATAGCGGCGCCCTTTTGGGTCAATCACAAATATTTTGCCCGTATGGTCGACTAAATAATCCTCTCCCTCGCCGACTTTCGCATAAATAGCTCCGAAATCTCGCGTCAGCGCATGTAACGCTTCGTGTGATCCAGTAACCGCGATAAAATCATCGTGAAATGCTTTAGCATACTGTTGCAACTGCTGCGGTGAGTCGCGCTCCGGATCAACCGAAACTAAGATCACTTGCGTTTTATCTTGAATCTCCGGAGGGAGTGCTAAATAAAATCGTTTCATTACAGACATGGTGGTGGGACAGATATCGGGACAATAAGTATAACCAAAAAAGACTAGACTCCACTTTCCTTGTAAGTCAGCTTCGGTAAACTCTGAGCCGTTGCCGCCGAGTGTAAAAGGTGCAACGGTTTTAAACTTAGGATAAACCAAGGTGGTGTTTAAGCTTTGAACGCGGTCACCAGCGTCACTTTCAAGCTGAGACTTATCGGCTTTAAACACATAAACGCCGACAACAATCACAACGACCGTTATCAATGTATAGAGTAAAATTTGTTGCATGTATTTCATGGTAGTTCTCTTTAAATGTTCTCAAAAAATATCACGACAAAACACTCAATTCATCGTTATCGGCCAGTAGTGGTCCACTAGCATAATGAAAAAAAGTAACATTAAATACACAACCGAAAAACCAAAGGTTTCCATTGCAAGTCCGGGCTTATCGGCAAACTTTAAGCGTATCGCATAAACTAAAAATATAACGCCAAGCGCGGTTGAGCCTAATAGATAAATTAGCTGAAACATGCCAATCAAATAGGGCAATAAGGTTGAGAGTATTAATAAAACCGTATAAAAAATTATATTTGTCTTAGTAAATTCAATGCCATGAGTCACTGGCAACATGGGTATATCGGCTTTAGCGTAATCGTCGCGTCGATGAATTGCCAGCGCCCAAAAGTGCGGTGGTGTCCAAACAAAAATAATCAGAACCAATAATAACGCCTGAGCTGGAATTTGTCCGTCATCACCGGTAACCGCAACCCAACCTAATAATGGAGGAATGGCGCCTGATAGCCCACCTACCACTATATTTTGTGGTGTCGCACGCTTTAAGTACATGGTGTAAATAAACGCGTATCCGACCAAACCAAAAAAAGTTAACACAGCGGTAAGTGTGTTGACCCAAATCGACAACATCGCCATTGAAAGACACGCCAAAACCGCACCAAAGATTAACGCTCGTTTAGCATCAATAGCACCCGTCGCAACGGGACGATTAAGCGTACGAGCCATTTTCGAATCAATTTGCGCATCCACAACGTGATTCACCACTGCCGCGGCTCCTGAAGCCATACCGATACCGAGTGTTCCGATAATTAATATGTCCCATGGCACCATACCGGGTACGGCTAAAAACATTCCGACAACCGCCGTCAACAAAATAAGCGCAACAACTTTCGGCTTACACAATTCTAAATAATCACGCCAACTTGGAGCAGTAACGGTTGTCATTACGCGTTGTCCTTTTGGTCGTTGTGATTGATTGCAATAAGCACGCGTAAGGCAATTAAAGTGATCAGTAATAAGCTTCCGACCAAGTTATGGGCGACTGCATTAAATAACGGCAGTCCCATCGTAACATTCACCACACCTAAACAAATTTGAACAATTAATAAAACGGCTAAGCCAATTAAAAATTTTCGATAGGCAAGGCTGACACGACGCAGCCATAATTGCCAGAATAGTAGCCCAAGTGCTCCGGTCACTACCATGGCGCCGATTCGATGCGTCGCATGGACTGCAACACGCGCTTCGTTGGTAATAACTCCGTATTGATAGGTTTCCGCCTCATGCCCCCACAACTTAAACCCTTCAATAAAATCTGAATACTCGTACCATCCTGCAAAGCATACCGGAAGATCGCGGCAAGCCAACGCCGCATAATGTGCGCTGGTCCAGCCGCCCAAGGCAATTTGTGCAACCACTAAACCAATTGCGAGATTTAGCCACGCCGTTGGGGCTGGCAACTTAGCTTGGGCAAAATCAAGCTGTGGACGAAATAACCGCAACGTTAGGATGATTAGCAAAGAAAAAGTGGTAAAGCCTCCAAGCAAATGTCCCATCACTACCGCAGGGTGAAGTTTCTCAGTAACCGTCCAAGCACCGAGTGCTGCTTGGAACGTAACCATTACCAATAAGCCTGCGGACAACTTAACCGTGGCATGCGTCTCATTGCGACGTCTAAATGCAATAATGAACAACGCTAAGATTAATAAGCCAAGAGTACCAGCAAAATAACGGTGTACCATTTCTGGCCACGCTTTATGGAGTTCGTAAGGTTGCTCAGGAAATGCCATGTTCGCCTTTGCGATGGTGGCTTCTTTCAAAGGAATACCCACAAAGCCGTAACAACCCGGCCAGTCTGGACAGCCAAGCCCAGCGTCCGCTAGGCGAGTAAAAGCGCCTAATCCAATAACGACTAAAATAAAGAAAACAGTTAAGACTGCGAGCTTTTGTTGAGTGCTTTTCATTCTTTTGTACTTACATCTAAATAGCGTAAAACGCGTGATAAATCATTGCGCAGCTCTTTACTTTTAAGCGGCGCTTGCTGTTTTGTCTCAATTAATGGATAGCGCATAAAAATGTTGCCCAAGGGATCCATTAAATAAATATGATTAGCTGCCAAGCCGGAATGCGCAAAGCCTTCGCGTTTACTTTGAACGACTACCTTACCTTGTTCCATTTGCACTTGCATAAAATTAATTTTTTGCCAATCGCCAGTAAGGGCAACCGGCTGCTGATTTAAAACTAATAAGTAATCATTTTTTTTCGTATTCTTAGCTAGGCCTAGATGCGTTTGTTGCAGTAAAAACCAGTTGATTTGGCACTGTTCATTACAGGTAACGTCATCCACGATTAGTAGCCAATTCCATTTGCCCATAAACGCGCTTGACTCCCAACTACCAAAAGTCGTGGAACTAACTGCAAGATCATCAAGATGCCAAGGAGGATCCAAAATCTCACCATTACTTTTACTGCCGCCTTGAAACCAGCCGCCAAAATAAGCCAAGTACGCCATTAGTACCGGTGCAATAAAAACAGCGGCAAGCGCTAACAGCGTTAAGCGGTTTTTCTTCTGATTAACCTGAGGCGATTGATCGGAAACTTCATTAAAATCCATTAGTCAGGTCTCTTATTTTTTATTGAAATTAACAAAAATATAATCGTCAGTGCTGCGGCCATAGCAAACCACTGGATTGCATACGCCAAGTGCTTGTCCGGTTCAGTACTAATATACTGCCAATCACGAATCAACCCATCTTGGGAATCGCTAAGCTGCCTGATTATATAAGGTAAGCGTTGGCGATGACCAGTATTAGCGATATCTTTTAAGCGAGCGAAATCGCGCCCTTGTAGCAAATAATTTTGCGCATCTAATTGCACCAATGCATGCTCAAAAAGAATCGGAGCTCCCTTGCTAAAATAGATTTCACCGATACCTTGCCAGTCAGTCTCGAGCGGATCAACCTCAGGCAAATTGCGACGATCCGGTAACGCCCGAATCCAGCCACGATTTAACCAAACTTCACGCTCATTCGATAACTGATAGAGCGCTAAAATATGATAGCCATCTTGCCCTTTATACGGCTCATTAGCGATATATACCTGAATCCCAGTAGAGCGTAATTGCGCTAAGTTGACGCGCAAATAATCGTCGCTCGGGAGGATTTCTTGCGGTAGCGCCACCGGTGCTTGTTCGCGCTTTGCGGTAATTTGTTGCAGCAGCGTAATTTTTTCTTGTTGACGCGCCAACTGCCACTGTCCGAGTGACAACAAAAGGTAAAGTGTCACTGCATAAAGCACCAATAAGTAGCTGTAAACCACGAGCTCTTTGCGCCACAAAGGTAAACGAACTTTATGTTTAAGTAATGACTGAACCAGGTGCTTTATCATAGCGCTAAACGTATAATCAACGGACTATTAGCAACTAAAAGAGCTGCGTATGTGGGGCAAAATAATCATAGTAGTACTGTTACTAGCCATTGTGTTTAACTTATTTCGTGGATTGTTTTTTCTGGTAAAAGACAAAGATCGTGATAAGAAAAGCGTTGTTAACTCATTAAGTTGGCGCATTGGCTTGTCAATCTTACTGTTTTTACTGTTGTTTGTATTAAACTATTTTGGCGTGGTTGAGTTTCATTCTTTACCCAGCGTTAAACCTGAATAGTTAATAAAAAAGCCGGGAAATCCCGGCTTTTTTCTGCCGCTTTAAGTTTATAAAGCGTAGACAAACACGAACAGGAATAACCAAACCACATCAACAAAGTGCCAATACCAAGCACCCGCCTCGTAAGCAAAATGGTTTTCCGGAGTAAAGTGACCTTTCGAACAACGAATGGATAAGACGATCAAAAATATCGTACCAATCGTAACGTGAAGTCCGTGGAAGCCCGTCAACATAAAGAACGTATTACCGTATATTCCAGACCCAAGCGTTAAACCTAAGTCGGTATAAGCATGATAGTACTCATAGGCTTGCAACCCGAGGAAGATAACCCCAAGGAAAGCGGTAATCCAAGTGAATAAAATTAATGTTGGACGATTCTTATCGATAAGTGCATGGTGGGCGATGGTTAAGGTCCACGAGCTAGTCAATAAGATTGCGGTATTAATCGCTGGCAAGCCCCATGGGCCCATCGCTTGTGTTGTTGTGCCATCCGGTGTCGTCGTCACTGGCCAAATGGCATTAAAATCGGGCCAAAGCAAAGCATGGGTCATGGCATTGTTACCTTCGCCGCCCAACCATGGAACGATCATAACTCGCGCATACCAAAGCGCACCGAAGAATGCGGCGAAAAACATGACTTCAGAAGTAATAAACCAAAGCATGCCTTGACGATATGAGCGGTCCAATTGCGCACTGTTCATGTTCGCCATGCTTTCGCGTGCCGCAGTGCTCCACCACTTGTACATTAAGTAAAAGACAATCAGTAAACCAAGTGTCAAAACATAAGGTCCCATAGAGGCCATAAACTCTGGCAACGAGCCTTCTTTTTGGCTTACTGTATCTGTCGTCCCTTGAATGAAATTGCCAGCACCCAGTACCAACACAAACAATCCTACCGATCCAATGATGGGCAGATTACTTTGCTCCGGCACATAGTAATTGGTTGGCTTACCTGTATTTTCAGTGTTTTCTTTCATTATTTTTATCTCCCTAACGACTCTACTGACCAGCGGCGGCCGCAGACTCATCGGATGTTGCATTAAACAGTTGATATGACATGGTTACCGTATGCACGCTTTTAGGTAAGTCAGGATCAATATAAAACTTCATCGGCATATTGATTTCTTCTCCAGCCAGTAACGTTTGTTGATCGAAGCAAAAACATTCGGTTTTACTGACATAAAAAGATGCCTGACTCGGCGCAACACTCGGAACCGCCTGTCCAGTAATGGTTTTGCCAGAAAGATTCTTGGCGTAAAACATTACCTCGTTTAATTCACCAGGATGAACGTCAATCTTGTGCTTCGTGGTTTCGAATTTCCATGGCATTCCACGATGGATGCTGGTAATTAACTCGACGGTTACCACGCGCGACTTATCGACCTCAACCTTTTCATACAACTCTTTGCTGACCAATACCTTGCCATTAATGCCGGTTATTTCGCAAAACACGTTGTATAAGGGCACCATGGCAAATGTAAATGCTGTCATTAAACCCACAATACCGAGGGTCTTAAACACCATTTTTTTATTTGCTTGTTTCATGGTTGCCGCTACTCCAAATTAGCTGCCGGTTTGCACCGGCAGTTGCTTAATTACTTAACTTCTGGTGCTTGCTCAAACGAGTGGTAAGGCGCCGGTGAAGGTAAGTGAGTAAACTCTAAACCTTCCGCACCTTCCCAAACTCGATCAGTCGCTTTACCTTTGCCACCGCGAATACAATTGATGACTAAGTAAAGGAATAACAATTGGCTAAAGCCCAGCATAAATGCACCGATCGAAGATAATTGGTTAAAGCCTTCAAACATCATGTTGTAATCTGGAACACGACGCTGCATTCCGGCTAAGCCTGAGAAATGCATTGGGAAGAAGGTTAAATTAACCGCAATGATCGAGAACCAAAAATGCACTTTACCTAGCGTCTCGTTGTACATATTTCCGGTCCATTTCGGGAGCCAATAATAGACCGCAGCAATCGTTCCAAAGATAGCGCCAGGGAACAGTACGTAATGGAAGTGAGCAACTACGAAATAAGTATCATGATATTGCTTATCCACCGGTGTCATCGCTAACATAACGCCTGAAACACCGCCAAGGGTAAAGAGCACAACAAAGGCCAACGCGAAAAGCATAGGTGTTTCAAAGGTAATCGAACCCTGCCACATCGTGGCCACCCAGTTAAAGATTTTCACCCCGGTTGGAACCGCAATGATCATGGTTGCGATCATAAAGTAAAGTTCACCGGCGACTGGCATACCCACAGTAAACATGTGATGCGCCCATACCACAAAGGATAGGAAGGCAATCGATGCCGTGGCATATACCATCGAAGCATAACCGAATAACGGTTTACGGCTAAACGTCGGAATGATATGCGAAGCAATCCCGAACGCCGGTAAGATCATAATGTAAACTTCAGGGTGACCAAAGAACCAGAAAATATGCTGGAACATAACCGGATCACCACCGCCAGCAGCATCAAAGAACGAAGTGCCAAAGTGGCGGTCGGTTAACATCATGGTTACCGCACCGGCTAAAACCGGCATTACCATAATTAATAGGAATGCTGTGATTACCCAAGTCCAAACGAACATTGGCATTTTCATCAACGACATACCCGGCGCACGCATGTTCATAACCGTAACAATGACGTTAATCGCACCCATGATGGAAGAAATACCCATCAAATGCACACCGAAGATAAAGAAGTCGGTTGATGCGGGTCCAAATTTTGTCGACAACGGCGCGTAGAAAGTCCAACCGAAGTTAGGCGCTCCATCTGGGAACAATGGTGTTACCAGCGACAAGAGTAATAACGTGAAAGCAAAAGGTAGAATCCAAAAGCTAAAGTTATTCATTCGAGGTAACGCCATGTCGGGCGCACCAATTTGCATTGGAATCAACCAGTTGGCTAAACCAACAAAGGCTGGCATAACCGCACCAAAAACCATGATGAGTCCATGCATGGTGGTTAAAGTGTTAAAAAAGTTTGGTTCCCAGAACTGTAATCCGGGTTGGAATAACTCTAAGCGAATACCCAGAGCCATTGCGCCACCAATTAAAAACATGGTGAACGAGAACCACAAATACATAGAACCTATGTCTTTATGGTTAGTGGTGAATAACCAGCGCTTAATGCCGGTTGGATGATGACCGTGTGCCATGATTCAGTCTCCTTAATTTCCGGCTTTAAGTTCAGATACGCGACCTGGCTGTATCATTTCGCCAGTGTCATTGCCCCAGGCATTTCGCTCGTAAGTTACCACTGCAGCAATCTCTGCATCGGTTAACTCAGTACCAAATGCTTGCATCATACCGCGCCCATAAATAACTAAGCGTGCATGATCATCGGCCGGACCTTGAGTCGCCACTGCACTGCCTTTCAATGCTGGGAAAGCACCTAAACCTTCGCCGCTTGCTTGGTGACAAACTTGACATTTTTGCTCATAGACACGTTTACCTTCCGCCATCAAATCATCCATTGACCAGCTCTTCGCGGCGGCTTCAGCAGCAAGACGCTCAGCTTCCGCTTTTTCTTCAAGTTTTTGCGCAACCCACTGGTCGTATTCAGCTTGCGGCACGGCACGCACAACAATCGGCATGAAACCGTGTAATTCGCCGCAAAGTTCCGCACAAACACCACGATAGACACCGGGTTTCTCGATTTTGGTCCAAGTTTCATTAATAAAACCCGGAATAGCGTCCATTTTCACTGCAAAATCAGGCATCCACCAAGAATGGATAACATCTTTAGAGGTCAGTAAGAAACGAATTTTCTTGCCAACGGGCAATACCACTTCGTTGTTAACTTCTAGCAAGTAGTTTTCGCCTTTTTCCGTTCCCGTTCGCGCATAGTCTTTATACTGCGACTCGGGCGTGGATAACTCGGACACAAAGCTAAAGCCTTCATCTAGGTAGGTATACTCCCACTTCCAACGGATCCCGTTAACCTTCACCGTCATATCAGCTTTGGAAGTGTCTTCCATGTCCAATAGCAACTCGATGGCTGGCTTGGTTAAATAAATCAAAATTAACATCGGAATTACGGTCCAGATGATTTCCAACGTCGTGCTATGGCTGAATTTCGCCGGTGTTGGATTTTTTGATTTTCGAAAGCGAATGACCGAATACAGAATGGCAGCAAAGACTAAGCCCGCAACAGCGAACATTATCCACACTACTTCCATATGAAGATCGAAGACGCGTTGTGAATTTTCGGTGACCCCCGGACGGAGGTTTAGTTTTGAATACTCGGCTTCGGCCGCCCATAGATGTCCTGTTAAAAAACAAGAAACCATAAGTGCGCCCGACATTACCCTCTTAAGTAATGACATGGTGTGCATTCTCCATCAACAACCCAGGTCAGTGATTGACCAGTTATTTATTTTTTTGGTTTATTAGCTTTTATTTATGATGCCCAGACTTTGAGCAGGCGATAACCATAACTCAAAACGACCAGCAAAGGCTATCCCTTGCTGGTCAGAGATCGTATGGTTTGGAGAAGTTTTTGCTTAAATAACCGTCAATTAGGTGCAAAATTGCACATTATTTCAACAATGGGTTTAGCTGTTCGGAAATCGGGTAGTTAGGGTAAGCCAACTTGAACCCCTTGAGCTCTTGATTCATTTGGTCAAACTGCTGCTCTTTAGCTAGCTTAAGAATGCGTTGAACCCACTGGTCACGATGGAAAGTCTTGGTTTCTTCGGAGCGCGCAGAGGCAGCCGGCGCCAGTGATTGCACAGGGCTATCATAGAACACACCTTCGACTTCTTTATCCCGCAAGTTAGCCGAAGATGCACCACTTTTACTTTGCTTTTCCCGAAGATCGCCAACACTTATCGAACTGTAAGCCTCTTCTTCTTGACTGTACTCAAAGCTATTTTCGTCGTTTCCCCGCACCCGACTACCGCTCACTTGGATACGCTCGTCCAAGGCGCCAGCGAATTCGGTCGCACCTTCTTGCGGTGCAATCATTGGCCACATTATGTGCGCCAAAGTCACCGTCATCACTAAGGCCCCCATCATCGAGACCGGAAGACGAAGCCGTTCCCAAAATCTCAATTTAACAGTATTTTTTTGTGGTTTTTTTTCGCTACGATCGAGTTCTCGTCGCATTGCAGCAAAAATCACCTTATCGACATCCGCCGACGGCATTTCATTTGAAACCGCTTGATATTGAGCCATGAGTTTTTGGTCATCAGGCGATAGCGAATCATCGTGTTGCTGATTCATGATTTCAATTCTCCCAGTTGGTCACGCAATTTTTGCATTGCATAGCGCAACCGACTTTTAATAGTTTCTCGGCTGGTACCCACTACTTCAGCGATATCAGCCAAGGATAAATGACCATCTTGCTGCATTAAAATCGCTTCGCGCTGCTCAAAAGGCAAAGCTTGAACCGCAGCTTTTAACGCATTGTTGGTTTCTTGCTGCTCAAGGATCTGATTCACCGTTAGGTTGTCATCTTGATTCTCAACAATTTCTTGATTATCACCTTCGCTGCGCATGGCATGTTGCGCCGACGATAAGTGACGGTAGTGATCAACCAGTCGGTTATGTGCGATGCGATACAAATACGTCGTAAACTTTGCACTTTGCTCATAACTGGCTCGTGCATTTACCACTTTCATCCACACATCTTGAAACAGCTCTTCAGCAATATCGCGACTGTGACAGTTACGAAAAAAATAACGAAACAGCCCACCTTTATGGCGTCGATAAAGCTTTTCAAACGCCACTTGTGAGCCATTGCTGTATGCCAGCATTAAACTTTCGTCACTGTCCTGATCGAGTTTTTGATCCATTACGTCATAGGTATTCGGTAAGCCATTTGTTACTGACCATGATATAGAATTCACTGGATGCTGTCTCGCTTTAACGGCAATTAATAAACTCAACGGTCGCTCGTTATTTTTGCTGACTGGACCGGCTATCACTAACCCGCTGATGTACTTTTGCTAAACGGATCATCTGTAACAGATCATAGTCCGCGCCATAACGCTCAACTCCGATACTTTGTTGTGCCAATTGTTCAATTTGCGCGAGTGAAAAACCTTCTATTTGCGCGCTGTTTCTCAGCCATAAAGCAAACGCTGCCGTAGCACTGACTAGCTTCATCGAAGCATCATTTTCAGTCTCAAGTAATTTGCTCAACGACATAATTGTTGTTTGATAGTGACTTTGCTTTGCTCCATCTTTATAGGTCAATTTCAACTGCCCAATTTCATCCGCTAGCCGCTCCGGTGATTGCGCGGTTTGATAGCGAAGTTCAGGTAGCATCGGTTTCGCGCTTGAAGTCAAGGTAACTTCATATAAGGCCGTAATGGAATGCCCCGCGCCGACTTCTGCCGCATCGACTTTTTCGTTATAAAAATCTTCATTATTTAACCGACGATTTTGATAACCAAGCAATCGATACTCGGCCACCACATTCGGATTAAACTCAACCTGAATTTTTACATCGTTTGCCACAGCTATTAGTGAACTACCTTGGCGATCAACCAACACTCGCTTTGCTTCTTTGAATGAGTCGATATAAGCATAATTGCCGTTTCCCTTGTCCGCTAACTGCTCCATTAAATGGTCATTAAAATTGCCTGAGCCAAAACCTAGCGTCGTTAGGTAGACTCCAGAGTCGCGTTGCCGAACCACCAAATCAATTAGCTGCTGATGGTTAACAGTACCCACATTAAAGTCACCATCGGTCGCTAAAATAATTCGATTATTACCTCCTTTAATAAACGACTGCTGCGCTAGCTGGTAGGCCAACCGAATACCGTCTGCGCCATTGGTCGGTCCACCCGCTCGGAGCTGATTCAACGCTTGCCCGATCGCAACTTGATCATTAGCTTTGGTTGGCGGTAACACAACACCGGTTGCGCCCGCATAGACAACAATTGCTAACCGATCCTCGTCACCTAGGGATTGACTCAATAACTCGATCGACTTTTTTACCAAGGGCAGCTTATTCTCGGCAGCCATCGAGCCCGATACATCCACAAGAAACACCAAGTTATGCGACTGGCTGGTTACTTCGCTCGGAAACGCCTGCAAACCAAGGCGTAATAAATGTGTGCCGTCGCGCCATGGTGTTGGTGTCAAATTCAAAGTCCACTGAAAAGGTTTTTGGGCCGTGGTTTTATCGTCAGCATAAGGCAATGAGTAATAGTTAATCATTTCCTCTAATCGGATCGCATCACTCGGTGGCATTTGTCCGCGCTCTAAATAGCGGCGCACATTAGAAAATGATGCGGTGTCAACATCCACAGAAAATGTCGACAGCGGCTGTTCGGAGGTACGCAAAACTTTTGCTTCCGAAACCGGGGCATATTGCTCTCGTTCTTGAACCGGAGGTGGGGCAAATTGACTAGTGAGCGGCACACTCATATTGCCGTGAGACTTCTGTACACGAGCCCCCGTTAGCACCACTCGTTCTTGTTCAGCCTGTTGTTTAACTCGCGCAGCTTGCGCGGCCTGCTCGGCGCGTCGTTCATCTTGAGCTTTTTGATTCGCTGCAGTGATCTCGGCGCTGCTTTGCTCCTTAGCACAGCTAACGATTAAAACACTGGCGATCGCGACTACCCAGACATTTAACAATTGTTTACCATTAACCATGTTCTCTCACTCGTTTAGCAACCGTGTCTATATCAACGGACATTCATTCGTAAAAGGGTTATTTACCGTGTCAGATCATTTATCACAGCACTCGGCTTTCAATTTAGCCGCCTGGAATCAACTTATTCACCAAGATATCCCTGCGACCTTAATGCTCGGGATCCGATTAACTCAATTAACTCCGCATTGTGCTGCCGCATGGGCTCCGCTGGCGCAAAATATCAACGGTCACGGCACCGGTTTCGCCGGCAGCATTTATACACTCGGCGTGGTCACCGGGTGGACGCTAATTTCAGCGCTAGCAAAAACAATTTCCTCAAACTGCCAAGTCGTTGCCGGAGAAGCACATATTCATTATCGACAACCACTATCCGGTAATTTAGTGGCACGAGCTGAATTAAATGGTGCTCCCTGTGCAAGCTGGCATTCACAATGGCAGAGTTATCGCGCTGCTAAGCAGCCGTTAACAATTATGCTGGGCACGCAAGATTCACTGACGGCAGCAGAAATGACTGCTACCTTCTATATAAAGAAGGAAGAGTTGAACTAGGCGAGAGTGATAATGAAAAATTTAGCGTTATTGTTACTGCTTTTTCCACTGCTAAGTAAATCGCAGCAAGCGGGTGATGAAGTTACTGCACCGGCTCAAGCGCAAGCAACATTGAATGGTTGGTCAGAAGAGTTACAACGGCATTATCAAGCCGGGCAATTTCTCTGGCTTGAAGCGGATGATGGTCGAGCTTTACTAAAGTTTCCCAATCAGTTCAAAATCACCTATGGAAAAATTCTGGTTATCTCCGATCCGACAATAGCGAATGATCACTTCACTGAATTGACACAGCAACTCAACTCTCTCGGTTGGCATGTCTACTTGCTCATACAAGATCCTAACGCAAGCGTCGCAAGCGAAAATTGGCTTAACGCTATAAATCGATCCGTAGACACTATTGAAGCCGAGGGCAGCGATGAGCTCTTTCTATTCTTAATGCCACTATCTTCGAGTCGTTGGATTCATTGGCATGCAGATGGCGAACAGCGCGACAAATTGCTCACCGATGAAAATATTGCAGAAGAGTTGAAAATCACTGAGCAACAACGGCAATTGTTAGCAAATCTAACGCCAAAAATTTCAACTACCGTATTTTATCTGCCTTATCTTCCTCAGCATCATCAAGCAACACTGCAGTCGCTAACTTCAATAACCACCAATACGCCATGGCTGATCATCAGCAACGAAAAAGTAATGCAACAAGCAGCACCGACTTTAGCGATGATAGTAAAACAACAAAATATCGATCTGATTCGACGTGACGATTTAACATTAGGGAGTCAACTGAGTGATCAACTCACCTTGATTATGCATCTCCATGGCTACCTGAAAACACTCACTTTGCAGCTCGCAAAATAGTTTATGGCCAACCTATTTTTAGTTAGCAAAATATGTCGGTGCGGGTAATTTTTTTGCTTTCAAAGTTCACTCAGGTCTGCTTTTGCTAATTTTTTTAAAAAAAATTCATTTTTTTCACGATTTCGACCTTTTTTTTGTTGATTTTTTTTGAAATTCACATACTTACGCTATAAACTTTCTTTTGAGCTCGTTCACTCATTCAATCTGGAGGTAATTACAATGGCAAAAGGTGCTGTTCGTAAAAAAGGTAAAGTAACTGCTCGTAAAACAGCAGCGAAAAAAGCGACCAAGAAAAAAGCGACTCGCAAAGCTTCTGCAAAAAAAGCTTCACCAAAAAAAGTAGCTGCGACCGGATCAACAGCTAAAGCTTTATCTGCTGCAGAGAAAGTAGCCGCTAAAGCTGCTGCAGCTGCGCAAAAAGCAGAAAAGAAATTAGCTGACGCACAAAAGAAAGCTGATTCTGCTGCGAAAGCGTTAAAAGCAAAGCGTGATGCTGCTAAGAAGCGCAAATCAGCCGCTGCAAAAAAAGCAGTCTCAAAAGCAGTCGCTGCAAAGAAAAAAGCAGCTGATGCAGTAAAAGCGGCTCGCGAAGCTGCAAAATCAGCGAAAGACAATGCCAAAACCAGTGGCGCCACTGTTAAATCAATCAAAAGCGTTGCCAGCAAAATGGACAAAGCCGCAGCAAAAGCAGCTGCAGCCGTTGCTAAGTTCCGTGCTAAGCAAGACGCACAACTCGCTAAATTAGAAGCTAAGCTTGTGAAAGCAGCAGCTAAGCCAGCGAAAAAGAAAAAAGCGCGTCGTAAGAAAAAAGCGGCAGCGAAAAAGGCATAAGCCTTATTAGTATTAAAAAAGGGGCTTAACAGCCCCTTTTTTATTGTTGTTCATTTTACTTGGCTTACCTACCGTTTAAAGCGCGCAAAAATATCCAAATCCCAAAATCGCCCCGCCATTAGCACACTGAAGCCATGCTTTTGTTCAATCGGCAACTTGGTGTCTTCCTCAATCATCTGATGAACTTCAAGACTCAGCCGTTCTAACTTTTGCTTTACTTTAGTCATCGAGCTGGTGGATACGAAGCCCGACACAAACTTCAGAGTCTCTTCTGGTTTGGCAAAGCTGCCGGCAAGAAAAGCATCTTTTACATGCTTTAACACGAATTGCTCAATCGGCCCTCCCTGAATCCAATGAAAATCCCGAGAAGTTAAGCGCCGAATCTTGTTCTCCGGCAATAATTCGATGATTCGCATCCGATCCAACTGTGCTAGCCATTGAACCAATTGTAATGGTTCAAAAGTGTAGTGTTCGATAATTTGCGCATACGTCCACCCATTGAGCACTAAATAGGTGACTAACAAAAAAGGCGGATCTTTAACAATAAGCTGCTCGTGTTCGCGTGATAGCTGATCTACCCGCGGCTCAACTTGATCCGACTCTACAATTAATTGCGAAAGAGACAAACCTAATATTCCCGCAATCGCTTCCAGACGATCGAGGGTAAAATTACGCGAAGAAAATAAGCGCTTAACACTGGCTTCACTGAGCCGCATTTGACGAGCCACTTCAGCATAAGTTATTTGCTGTGCTTTTAGTTGCCGCTTGGCATATTGAATAATCTTTGGAATGTCACTCATCAGGTTGTCGACCCAATACCTTGTCAATTGCGTCTAATAGACGATTGACTTCCGTTCTCGCCTCACTTGCGCCATAGACATCGGTGTTAAAAACTGTTTTTCCCATTGATATTGCTCGCGAGTAAATACTGCGATCTTTAATTAATAGCGCCCCTTCACTGTACAAACGCATGGCGAGCAAACGTTCATCTTGACGCCGAACATCAACAGCGTTAACACATTTTATAATCGGCTTCTTAATAATGTGTCGAATCGACTTATTTACCGCGCGAATATCTAAAATACTCGCTCGCATCGGCACTAAGATACCATCGCCAATGATCTCAACGTCAGTCCTCGGCGGTAAATCATAAATAATCAGGTCGGCTCTAGGAACAATAGCCGGTTGGCCTTTTAACACCGTAAATGGTAACTGTTTGTCATTAAACACGTCTACGGCTGATTGCTGCGGGTCCATGTCACAAAGTAAAACTCGGCGACCACGTTGATAGGCCGCGGCGGCCAAATTAAGCGCTAAAGTGGTTTTCCCTACGCCTCCTTTCGGTGACCAAACCCCTAAACTAATCATTTTAAGTTCCATCTAATGAATTTGGGCATCATTGGTTAGCTTTGAAACCGAATGATGGGTGCATTCGGAGCCGAATGGGCGATTCCCAAGCTGATACTTCCATTACCTAATAAGGGGAGCTCTTCGCGCCGCAAATAGATCTCTTGGGCGTCCTCTGGCTGAATGTAGGTTCCGTTAGTACTGTGATCAATCAAAACAAACTTGCCTCGACGAAACACAATATGACAGTGGTCTCGGGAAACTAACTCACTGTCAACATAGAGCGAAACCTGTTGATGATGCCGCCCAATAATGAATGGCTGGCCACGCGATTGAACTTGGTAGCTTTGCTCACCAAACCAGAGCGTTAAGGTGTTGTCATCGAGATGTGCGGAAACATCTTCGGCAGAAAACACTTGCGTTTCTGAGAAGCCTCCCGATTGTGGCTTCCAGAATAAACGATGAATCGTCGAGCGATCGGTAGCGCCTTTAATGGCTACTTGATCAAACACTTGAGTTGATTGCTTAAGACGCTCAGGCAATTGAGCAATGACCGAATCCGTTAATAAAATCTGCGAGCTCTTGGCAATTCCAGTGACAAATGCCGCATCATTAACCGCTTCACCGAATAGATCATTACCTTCTTCGAGGGTTTTGCCGTAACCGATACCAATACGAATGCCGAGGGTATGGGTGTGGTCAAAAGCATCTGAAGCTTGCTGCATTTCAATCGCTGCACGACAAGCGTCTTCGCACTTGTCAAAGCAACTCATAATCTCGTCACCAATCGTTTTGACTACGCGACCACGATATTTACCAGTGTTATGCACCAGCATTTTGATGATTTCATCAATAATGGACTTCGCCTTTTCGTTTCCTTCAGCTTTATATAAAGCCGAGCTCCCGGAAACATCCGCGAATAAGATTGTTCGCTTTTTACCTCTCGAGAAAAGCATAAATGCCACACGCCCAATTCATTTTTATCGTTGTAATTATATAACTTCTGATGGACTTTGAATGTAACAAATCATTGTAGATTAGGCTAGCAAAAACCCGATTTAGACCAATTCGCAAAAGCGGTAACAAAAAAGCCCCGCAGAAGCGGGGCTTTTAGTTGAATAGACCTAGGTGAAGGCAGAAATTACATCATTCCGCCCATACCACCCATTCCACCCATGCCGCCCATGTCAGGTGCAGCACCGCCATCTTTCTTCGGCAGTTCAGCTACCATTGCTTCAGTGGTGATCATTAGACCAGCAACAGAAGCTGCATGTTGTAATGCTGAGCGAGTTACTTTCGTGGGATCAAGAATACCCATTTCGATCATATCACCGTACTCACCGGTTGCAGCGTTGTAACCGTAGTTACCGTCGCCTTTAGCAACTTGATCGAGAATTACTGAGGCTTCATCGCCGGCATTAGTAGCGATTTGACGAAGTGGCGCCTTCATTGCGCGAATAGCAATTTGAATACCCGCGTTTTGATCATCATTGTCACCGGTTAATTCAGCGATTTTAGCCGCAACGCGAACCAGCGCAACACCACCACCAGGAACCACACCTTCTTCAAAGGCTGCGCGAGTTGCATGTAAAGCATCGTCAACACGATCTTTCTTTTCTTTCATTTCAACTTCAGTTGCCGCACCCACCTTAATAACCGCAACACCGCCAGCTAATTTAGCTACACGCTCTTGAAGTTTTTCACGGTCGTAATCAGAAGAAGTTTCTTCAATTTGACGACGGATTTGGCTAACACGACCATCAATCGATGCTTTGTCACCGGCACCATCAATGATGGTGGTATTTTCTTTAGTGATAGATACTTTCTTTGCCGTACCTAAGTCATCCAAAGTCGCGCCTTCTAACGACAAGCCAACTTCTTCAGAAATCACTGTACCACCGGTCAACACAGCAATGTCTTCCAACATCGCTTTACGGCGGTCACCAAAACCAGGTGCTTTAACGGCAGCAACTTTCACGATACCGCGCATGTTGTTAACCACAAGCGTTGCTAACGCTTCGCCTTCAACATCTTCGGCAATGATTAATAATGGTTTGCTCGATTTGGCGACATTCTCAAGAATTGGAAGCAAATCGCGGATATTCGAGATCTTTTTGTCAAACAATAAGATGCAAGGGTTATCCAACTCAACTGACATGCTGTCTTGATCGTTGATGAAGTAAGGCGATAAATAACCGCGATCAAACTGCATACCTTCTACGATATCCAATTCATTCTCTAAGCCTGAACCTTCTTCAACCGTAATCACACCGTCTTGTCCACCGACTTTTTGCATCGCGTTAGCAATGATTTCACCAATGTCTTTATCGGAGTTTGCCGAAATCGCTGCAACTTGGGCCCAAGATTTTTCGTCTTTACAATCTTTTGATAACGCTTTGAGCTCTTCAACTGCAACTTTAACTGCTTTGTCGATACCGCGCTTAAGATCCATTGGGTTCATACCGGCAGCAACGGTTTTTAAACCTTCATTTAAAATGGCTTGTGCTAATACGGTTGCAGTAGTGGTACCGTCACCGGCAACATCAGAAGTTTGCGAAGCAACTTCTTTAACCATTTGCGCACCCATATTCTCAAACTTGCCTTCAAGTTCAATTTCTTTTGCGACCGATACACCGTCTTTAGTAACGGTAGGTGCACCAAAGGCCTTGTCTAAAACAACATTACGACCTTTAGGACCTAAAGTCGTTTTAACCGCATTCGCTAAAATATTAACACCCTCAACCATTCTTGAGCGTGCGTCATCGCCAAACAAAACTTCTTTTGCAGACATGATTAATTCCTCTTCAATTAATTCGTTTAGTTGGTTTCGATTACTCAATCACAGCCATGATGTCGTCTTCACGCATCACTAAAAGCTCTTCACCGTCAACTTTCACTTCAGTACCGGCAAACTTACCAAACAACACTTTGTCACCCGCTTTAACCGCTAGCGCACGGACTTCACCGTTGTCCAATGGCTTACCATTACCAACAGCAACAATTTCACCACGGCTTGGTTTCTCTTTCGCGTTATCTGGAATCACAATGCCGCCAGCTGACGTAGTTTCATCTTCTAAACGACGAACAATCACTCGATCATGTAATGGACGAATGCTCATTGAGTCATCTCCCTCATTAGGTTGGTTAATTTAAGTACACAGTTTGTGATGGCGGGAATATGGGGGCATTTTTTTAGCACTCAACCCCTTGGAGTGCTAAAAATGTAAATTTTTACCTTTAAGGTTCTAATTTTTGCTGGTCTTTTACACTTTGTTCGTTTGCGGCCGCAACTTCCCCCTCGTAGACACGGCCAGAGGGGGCCGAGTTGGGCCCTTGATGCGGCGCATGAGAGTAAATGTTTACTCTCGACATAAAGCGCTTAGCTAAACGTTTAATAAGCCAACGTCGAGTAAATGGCAACAAACATAACAAACCAATCGCATCGGTTATCAAGCCAGGGGTTATCATTAGAGCGCCCGCGAGCAGAATGACAATCCCCTCCACTAGATCTCGTTCAGGCACTTGTCCTTGGTTTAATTGCTCATTAACGCGTCGCCAAGTATGTAATCCTTGATGGCGAAATAATTGGTAACCCACTGTTGCGGTTACAATTATTAAGCCCAAAGTGGGCAGTACGCCCCATTCAGCTCCAACTTTTAGTAATATCATGAGCTCAGAAAAAGGGAGAACAATAAAAATGACTGGCAACCATGGCATAGAAACACTAACCTTATTATTTGAATTTCAAAGACTTGTTATACTTTAACGGGTCACCGATGCGCAGCGACAAAGTTTCACCTTATTAAAGGCAACGATAACCAAACTGTCGCGGCAAACGGTCACCACTTTTTAACAACGTCAACAACTTAAACCGTGTGGTAACGACAAATAACTATGAATACCGGACTGACTTCAAGTTCCCAGGCTGACTTTAAAAAAATCATCTGTCGCCGAGTTCCGATTAAATTGCAGCAATTTGCCCGCTTACTGTCCGACTTAGTAGAATCTGAGGTCGATAGCGTCAGAATCAAGGCCATGGAGAGCCAAATTCGTAAAACCAAAGAAACCTGTTTGGAATACGGTGTTGAATCTACCGCTAACTTATTGGCAAAAATTGAATCGCAGTTACACCTCAACAGCGCCACGATTGAATCGCAAAAGCCCTTGATTAGTCGTTTTGTGCAACGCCTTGAGAGTCACGCCGAACGGCTCAAACTTGGGCAAATCAACTCTGGTACCACACAAGCCGTTAAAGAAAGCCGTCAGCGCAATGAGGACCTCGACTCAACCGCAGCCTCACCGGGCCAAGCCGTTAGTGCCGATCCCGAACCTTTTGATGCGATTGATAGTACCACAGAACCAAGCGCCGAGGCCGCCAGCGAGCTGACGGATACTTCGGCTGACGAACCAACCATCACCGCGACGGAACCGGAAACCAACACCGAGCCAGCCCCACTAGCCGCTGAACTCGATCCAACACCGGAACCCTTAGCCAATCAAGAAGTCTCTGTTGCAGCCGAAGCGGCAGCAACGCCAGCAGTAGAAACCAGTACTGCAGCGAGCCAAGCGCAAGAATCACCCCTTGAACCGTCGCTCGAACTAGCTGAAGTAGAAGCGAACTTGCCGCCATCAGCTCCCATTGCCGCTGAATTTGCGTTCAAACACAGTGTAGTCGATGACTCTACCCCTACCACCAAGTTACTCGACAATGTTAGCGAGCTGACGGTGTATTGGTGCTTGAATGATGACAGCGCCTTTCCGGAAATTCGTCAGCTAATGACCGATTTTGGCTACAACCTAGAACTGTACGAATTAAACCAAGCCATCACCGCAGCCGCGGGTGATTCAGGCAAAGTGGTCGTTGCGCATCTTAATGACTTCGACGAAGAAGAACCCGATTCCATTAACGACACCAGTCATTTTATTGTGCTGTCACAGCATGATACGTTGGAACAACGGCTCAAGGGCATCCGGCTAGGAGCCACCTTATTTTTCGCTGAGCCAGTCGACCATATAAAATTGATGGAATACCTCGACAGCTTAGAAAGCCGCGGTCCAGTTGAGCCTTTCCGTGTTGCAGTAATGGAAGACTCAAAAGCGCAGGCCAAATTTAACGATAAAGTACTAACCAGTGCTGGCTTTGAAACCTGCATAGTGACGGAGCCAATGGAACTGCTTAATGCCTTGAGCAACTTTGATCCTGAAGTGATTTTCATGGATATGCAAATGCCCGGCTGCAATGGCATTGAGCTAACCAAAGTATTGCGGCAACAAGAACGCTTTAAAACCGTTCCGATTGTGTTTTTGTCCGCAGAAGAAAACCACGAGAAACAGCGCGAAGCGATGACCTCTGGTGGCACCGCTTTTATTGAAAAACCGGTCAAGAAAGAGCAGTTACTCTTCAGCGCAGAGCTTTACGCACGCCGCTCTCGAAACCTGCAACCCCATCTTGCCCGCGACTTTCAAACGGGTCTTAATTCACCCGCGTTATTGAAAGAGCAAATAACTATCGAAGCCGAACGTGCCATGCGCCAAAATGACACCATGTTCTTGGGCCTTATCGAAATGAACGACTTAGCCGATCTGAATCAGCAGCATGGTTATGCTTTTGGTGAACGAGCAATGCAGCAGTTAGCACGCTTACTGCAGCAGCGTCTGCGCAAGACTGACTGTGTTGGCTATTTCGACAGTCACCGCATTGGGGTTATCCTCAGTCACTGTAGTGATCATGAAGCCGAGCGCATTATTAGTTATTTAACCCAATCGTTTGCCAACAACCCAGTGGCCTTTGAAGGCAAGCGCATCAGTGCAAGCTTATCGGTCGGACTGAGTCGCCTCGGCAGTGATTTTGACGTCCAGCGACTGGTGCGCCGCGCCGAAGCCGCTTTGGTTGAAGCGCAAAACCGCAAGCACGGGCACTTAATTTGGGCGGATGAAGCACGCTAATTAATTTCACCCAACCGAACATATGTCCAATGGCAAACGAAGGCTCCTTTTTGCTAAAGTTCACCACGACTAAATTATTTAAGAGCGGTTATGAAACATTTGTCCGATTGCTACGTCTTGTTAACCACAGCGCCTTCAGTGGCGGCCGCCGAGTCGATAGCAAAACAGGTGTTAGATAAACAACTCGCCGCTTGTGTCAACCTTGTGCCGCAAGTCCGGTCTTTCTATCGCTGGCAGGGTAAAATCGCCTGCGATGAAGAAGTCCAGTTGGTAATTAAAACAACGGCTGCATTACTCGACGAACTCGAACAACTTATTCGTAGTGTCCACCCCTACGAAGTACCGGAGCTTATCGCCTTACCCATTGCGGCGATGAGTGATGACTATCAAAATTGGCTACTTAAATCGGTAAAATCATGTTAAAAAAATTAGCTCTACTGCTTTTCCTAGCGTTTTCTAGTGCGCTTCCGGCTGCCGAAGAATTCGATTTGTCACAGATTCTGAATAAACAAGACGAATTTTTAGAAGTTGATCAAGCCTTTAAAGTTTCATTGGATGTGTTTCCCGAGCAATTGATTGTGCAGTGGAAAGTTGCCCCTGAATATTATCTTTATCAACATCAATTCGGGATCAAACTAAAAAACGCGAAGCTCACGGAAACGTTTTTACCCGAGGGTAAGCCTAAGGTCGATGAGTATTTTGGCCAGGTCGAAATTTATCAAAAACAAGTTCAACTCAGTGCTAAATTGAGCGCAACGGATAACTCAGTTTTAGTTGCCGTTAAATTTCAAGGTTGTGCCGAAGCCGGACTTTGCTACCCACCAACGGAGCGTTTCTTTAGCGTCGATTTAAGGCAGCAAACCAGCACTCCGATCGAGCCTGAAATATTCACCAACCATTCCAGTGAAATCAGTACTTGGGCAGCACCAGAACTTAAATCGGTTTATGAAACAAAAGACAGCAAAACGGCTGACAAAAAAGCTAATTCGAATTCAGCACGCTCGACAAGTCAAGTAACTGAATTTAAAAGCGAGAAAGATAGAATTATCGACACCCTCAATGATTCTTCTATCTTATGGGGATTTTTCTTCCTTATTTTACTCGGAATTGGACTCGCGTTTACACCTTGCGTCTTTCCTATGATGCCAATTATTTCCAGTATTATAGCCGGTGAAGGCAAAGACATTACCACCACTCGCGCTTTTACTCTGTCACTAATCTATACCCAAGCGATGGCTATTCCATATGTCGGTATCGGTTATGCTGTTGCCAAGGGCGGAGCGGAAATCACAACATGGCTACAGTCACCAGTCGCGGTCACTATCGCAGCTGTAATATTTTTAATCTTGTCTTTAGGGATGTTTGGGTTCTTCGAAATTCAACTGCCGAGCTCCATGCAAAATAAACTGAACAACATTAGTCAACGCCAGAAAAGTGGCAGCTACATTGGTGCGGCAATAATGGGTGCTATTTCAGGCGCTGTTGTCTCGCCTTGTGTGACAATTCCACTCATTGCGGTACTCACTTGGATAGCGACGATTGGCGATGCAGTTACTGGCGCTTTTTATCTCTACGGCTTAGCTATAGGGATGGGTATTCCGTTGATTTTAATCGGTGTTGGCGGCGGTCAATTACTGCCTCGGGCAGGCAATTGGATGAATGCGGTAAAAGCAACGTTTGGCGTGCTTATGATCGGTGTGGCGCTATACATCACTAAGCATTTAATTCCTGGCCCTATCAATCTGTTACTTTGGGGCACACTATTTAGTGTCTGTGCGGTTTATATGGGCGCGTTACGACAAGTCGAGGCCGGCTGGCCGACCTTTTGGAAAGGCATTAGTTTGGTGCTACTTACTTATGGTGCAGCACTCATCATTGGTGCGGCGATGGGCAATGGCAATATTCTTTCACCATTAAAAGCCACTGGCGGACACGGTGCAGCG
>JABXHQ010000112.1 GCA_013373545.1 Gammaproteobacteria bacterium | reverse complement strand
TGCTTGGCTTACACTGCCAGCACCGCCCGCCTTTAAGCAAGACCGACAATATTAATTACCGGCAACGGCTCCGCCGCATCAATGGCCAATACTTTGCGATAAAAATATAACTCGGCTTCAAGCGCGGCAATAATCGTGGTTTGCTGTCGAAACCCATGCCCCTCGCCAGCAAACTCAAGATAAGCGTGAGGAATATCTTTTTGCGCAAGAGCAGCAACTAGCGCTTGCGACTGACTGGGCGGGACTACTTTATCTTCACTGCCTTGTAACACTAACAGGGGGCAGGATAAACGTTCGGTATGATTAATCGGTGAACGTTCAAAGTAAACCGCTTTAGCTTCTGGATAAGGGCCCACCAGAGAGTCCAAGTAACGCGCTTCAAACTTATGCGTGTCGCCAGCAAGGGCAACTAAATCAGCCACCCCATAGCGCGACATTCCAGCACAGAAGTCGTCAGTAAAGGTAAGCGCCGATAACGTTGTAAGACCTCCTGCGGAGCCGCCACGAATTAACAAGCGCTCGCCATCCACTAACCCATCGCTGGCCAAATAGCGGGCGGCATAAACACAGTCGTTCATATCACTGACGCCCCATTGACCTTTTAATGCATCGCGATAAGCTCGGCCGAAACCAGTACTACCAGCATAATTAACATCAACAACCGCAAAGCCGCGACTGGTCCAATATTGAATCGCCCAGTTAAGGGTGGTGGTCGTCGCGCCGGTCGGTCCGCCGTGCGACATTACTATCAAAGGCGGGCGCTCCGTCTCTTCGCCCTGATAGTTTGGATTTACCGGTTCGTAAAAATAAGCATGAGCCGCAGCTCCCGAGGCACTGGTGTAGGTGACCGGTTTGGCTAAACTTAACCAATCATTCGCGACCGGTAGGCTGGTATCACTTAAACAGTCGTAGTGACCGCTGGCAATATCATAACGAACCGCTGCCACGCTCTGCACTCCAGACCCGGCCATAAACCACAACTGCTCGTCCGAATAATGCAGCTGACCTGGATAGTCGCGAAATGGCAACGCAAGCGTAGTGACCTTGCCACAATCGATAGTGATGTGAGCAAGCTGCTGCTGCCCTTCTTCAAAATAATTTAGATAGACATCACCATTCGCGTCAAAACAATAGGTTGCATCACCAAATGTCCACATGGGCAATGCACAGTCATTGTCAGTCGGCATTAACGCGTTAAGCACACCATCGCGGAAGCCGTAAAGATTCCACCAGCCAGTGCGATCTGAGATGAAGTGAAGGCAACCATCTGGACTCCATCGCGGCTGCAAAATGGACTCTTCATGGTTCCCCGCCACGCGATGCTGAGCGCTCAATTCACCGTCAGGCTGAATGTCGGCTAACCAAAGCTCAGTGCCATCCCATGGCATTTGTGGATGGTTCCACTCAATCCACGCCAAGCGTTTGCCATCGGGAGCGATCGCGGGTGCGGCATAAAAGTCGGCGCCGCTCGCCACTGAAGTAACTTCTCCACTGTCTAGATCAATGCGGACTAAATCGGTGATCACTTGATCTTGGCAATGGCGCTCGCGCACGGCATAGACCACGGGATTATTCGGCATCACACAATAATCAGCAAAGCGATGTTGGTCATGCTCGGTCGATATCTGAGTGACCGCACGGCACGTACCGCTGAAATCTTGCAAGTAAACTTCTTGTGAATCGCGATGACTCATTACAATGCCATATTGACACACCACAAAGTCACCGCCGCCATATTCATGAGCCTTGGAACCAACATTAAAATCCACTGCCGTCATTTCTGATGGCTGCTCTCCATCGTGTGCAACAATTAAGCTTCTGCCCTGCTCCTGCGGCCGCGATTCTAACCAATACGCCTTGCCCTGATAGGCCTGCATGTGACCTAAGCGAATTCCTTTTTGCGCTACGATTTGCGCACTAATCTCCGATGGCCAACTGCCATAGGGAGCCGGTGTTTTTTCTTTCATAGACTACTCAATACTGAATGTGATAAACGGCTTGAAAGATATCGTCTAAACCTTGCTCTTTAAAGCCCGGGTCTTGTTCAATAATAGAAGTATAACGTAACTGAGTGATCGACGTGGCTTGACCATATAAGTCGGCCACCTCTTGCTCGGAAACCGCAAACGGCGGACCTTGCATCGCGCTTTGGTCATAGTCGAGTGTAATTAGCAGAATACTCAATGGACGAGGTAAGATTTTCTCTATATGGGCAACGTATTGACGCCGCATTGCACTGGGCAGAGCAATCAAGGCCGCGCGGTCATACACATGAGTAGTGGCGCCCACGGCAGCTTCGTCAAGATCAAAAAAGTCACCTTGATACAAACAATAATCTGCAGCTTCAAATTGCTTGAGTGTTCCATTGCTCGAAACCGAGGGACTTAACTCACGCTCACTAAAAAACTGGGAAACCGCTAGCTCAGATAGTTCAACCCCAATAACCTTGTGCCCCATTGTGGCAAGGAACTCCATATCGAGCGATTTACCGCAAAGTGGCACCAACACATTCCGCTCTGGAAAACATTGCTCATGATATTTCTGCAGTAGTGGATGTGGAGCATTTAAATGAAAACCAATTTGCTGATTCTGCCAACGCTGCAACCAAAAATCTGGCTCCATAATGACCTCGACTGTGATCGTGCTTTAATAGAAAATAGAAGTAAGACGGCTGCTTTTAATAGGAAGTGCAAAACCGCCCAAACCAACAACCGTTAGCGCCGTTACTTAAACAGTTTGTTCTGCTCACCCCGATACCAAAAGTTCACCAATGAAGACTGCAGTCCTTTCATAATGGAAATAGGTAAGCGTTCCGACAGTGGCTTTTTAATTTCATATTTAATTTTAAATACCGCTTTTGCGTCAGCCGCTTGTAAAATCAAATCATCACTGGTGGTTATAGCATCGACTAATCCGAGATCTAAAGCTTCTTGTCCATACCAATGCTCGCCAGTGGCGACTTGATCAACATCCAAGCTAGGCCGATTGTCCGCAATAAATGATTTAAATAACTGATGTGTGGATTCGAGCTCTTGTTTAAATTTCTCGCGTCCTTTATCAGAGTTTTCACCGAACATGGTTAAGGTTCGTTTAAACTCACCGGCCGTGTGCTGCTCAAAATCAATCCGATTATGCTTAAGTAAGCGGTTAAAGTTAGGTACCTGAGCCAACACGCCAATCGAACCAATAATCGCAAATGGCGCCGCGGTAATTTTATCGCCCACACAAGCCATCATGTAGCCTCCGCTTGCCGCCACTGCATCGACCGCAATCGTTAACTTAATTTTATGCTGCCGTAAGCGTTGTAATTGCGAAGCCGCTAAGCCGTAGGTATGCACCATGCCGCCAGGACTTTCTAAGCGCAGCAGAACTTCATCCGCAGGACTGGCAATTGTAATGATCGCCGATATTTCTTCACGCAGGTTTTCTACCGCAGAAGCTTGCATATCACCGTCAAAATCAATAACGAACATGCGACCACTATCATCTCCTGACTCGCTTTTTGATTCAGTGTTGGAGGATTCCTTTTGCTGCTTTTTCTTTTCCTTTTGAAATTGTTTGTAAGCGTCTTTATCCAACAGCTCTTTAGTAATGCCTTCTTTTAAGTCGGCAATCTCTTCCGACAAGTTCGTCACCGTAATTGAGCCCGACGACTGATGCGCTCGCGACTTGCTGCCGGCGCTCACGAGTGCGCCAATCACCACAATAATCGCAACGACAATCGTCAGCGCTTTTGCCAAAAACAAACCATATTCAATCAGAAAATCCAACACTACCTCCCGCGGTGTTCTTTACACCGGTTAAGCTAATCTATCCGCAAAAAAAATGCCTTCACCCGTGAGGGGGAAGGCATTGTACCTAGAAGGCTAGGGATTTAGTCAAGTAAAGTTGGGTCGTCGACCACAACCGCTTGACCACCGCTGTAAATGAAACTAGCGGTTTGGGTACGCATCGATGCCCCAGCAGTGGGTACATCGTTCGATAGAATGGTACCGTGAGTGCCTTGGTTATAACGCGACAGCAGTCGTGTTCCTACAACCGTTTCGCCGGCATTGGTCGCTTGAACTAAGGTTAAGTTCAAGTAAGCCGCTAGCGGATCAGTACCTGATAATGGCGCCGTTGGAGAGTTATTCGGCACAACCGTATCGCCTTCAACACGCATTAATAAGGTTGGAATATCATTGGCAACCGCCACACTCGTCGTATTAATTGGATCACCGGAATCGACTACCGTTTGCGCGGCAAACAAGAACTGCGGGTAAGCGGCTGCAAATTCAGCTGAATCGGTAGACACACCAAGACCAGCAGCAACACCCGCTCGAACCGTTGGTCCGAAAGTTTGTGATGCATCCAATAAGCCTGCGATGCCACCACCAGGAACCGACAACACAGATGACTGTAGCGCGGGTGAAGTGACTAACTGTGGTGCAGCAATATTAGCCACATCATCGTTGTAGGCAACGAAGTTAGAGCCGACGATACCGCCTAACGAAATTCCGAAGAAAGAAACCCGGTTCATATTAAAGTCTGGAGTAGCGTCGTTGTCGTAATCCATTGCCGGAATCGCATTTTTCAGGGTCAATAGATCCAACACGCCTTGGCGCAGGTTATCCCGTGAAGTTAACAAGCTTTGCAAGTTAATGAAGTGGGCACCTGAACTGTCAACGTTTCCGTCTTCGCCAGGAAGACTGCTGGTATTATCGACATAATCAACACCGAAAGTACGCTCACGCACAGCACCCGGAGTGTAACCTTCGAAGATACCCAGTAAGCCATTACTCGCAGCTTGTAGGCCTTGATGGACCGCATTATCAGCACCAATACCGTGCAGAGGAAGATCCATTGCGACCACAGCGGTACAGGTTGGCGCAGCGGCCATGGTATCGGCCAAGGCTAGCATTTGCGTGCGGTTACCGGTAATCCCATGTTGGAAAATCATCACAGGCCAGCCTTCAGCAGGCTTAGTACACGCGCCATAAGTAGGATGATTGAAAGCTTCATTCGGAACCGACAGCATCAAAGGTGCTTGCTCGACCGAATTAACACCCGGTAGTGAGTTAACGTAAGTGACGTGGCCACCCGCTAACGGGTTTTGCATCATTCCGCCTTGACCATCCGGAACCATATCAGCGCCTTTCCAGAATCCGCGAATCGGACCGAAAGGGTTTTCTTGGGTTGGGGTTTCTAACAAATAATTTAACTGTAAAGAGCCTTTGTAAAGATTCGCCGCGCCCACTTGCGTAAATGGCAATGTCGACGTCATTAACGAGCTAAAACTGGTGCTTGGGTACTGCGGCGTAGTTGGGAAGCCAGGCGTATTACCTGTTGGATCAAAATAACGGATCCCGAAATCGGCATAAAACGCTTTTGCCGAACCTAATACATTGCCCACCGACTGAGTGGTAAACGCAAAACTTACTGCAATGTCGTCTTTGGCGATGCCAAGTCCAGCCACCGCTAGGTTTTCATAGATGCGCACTAGGGTTTGAACCGGAACCAAAGCTTGATTCGAAGTATCAACATCTGAGCTTGCTAACTGGTAAATACCATCTTCTAATACACTCTCACCATTAGAGTCCATCACCCCTTTAGTAACGATGACTACATAGGTGCTGCGCGGCGAAAGTGGCTTTAACGGTAAAATAGCAAGGGTTGAGCCCTGTGCTGTGGCGAAATATTCATTTGCTGGAACCAATCCAACCAAGCCATAAGGCGCAAACGTCGGTGACACGCCATTGAGCGGGTTGAAATAGTCAGTATCAGCCATTACTTCAAGCAGGTGCACAGTTTGACCGGCAGCGATACTGGTCGCATCAAGTGTCACCGTCGCATCTTCGTTGAAAAAACTCACTGAAATAGGCGCAACTGTCGACCAACCATCTAAAGCGGATACAGCATTTAATGGATCGGTGTAATCACTTGGATCGGCCACCGGTACATTCAAGGTCAAATCAGCGGTGCCGCTGAATAAAAGATCGTTCGGTAACGGAACATCGCCGGTCGCTGGATTATAGACAGCAAAGGTTCTTGCGGTACCGTTATCGGGTTCGACCGTCTCATCGCTGCTACACCCAGTTAGCACCAAACTCCCCAGGGCTAACATTCCTAGCGTGAATTTTTTCATTTAACTCTCCCAGTCAGGCACATTGTTTGTTTTGAATGCTCACTATTCGACTTTATCGAAGACCGCTGTGAAACAAGCAATTGCACTATTTTTGTTCTATTTTTGACACAATAAAATTATTATCCGCTACCAATGCTAACCACAGTTGAAAACCAACGCAAGTGGGCAGACCAGTTTATTTGCGATGGCATCCAACCCATTGATTGTAAAGGAGTTAAATAAAATTTATTGACGCCATTCCATTTTGCACCGCAACAATAGTGACCACTCAGGCTTCCAGCGAGTCAAGGTCAAATTAGAAACTTGGTCATTACATCGTCAATAGCAAAAATTTATATTATTCACCTTTTAAAAACGAAGTTATTCACTATCCTTAAACTATGGGTCGTCATCATTCAGAACTGGATGAAAAACCACCAAAATTACAATTAAAAACGCTACCCGTCCTGTGGCAATACGATGAAGGAGAGACCAATAGTTTAACCGCGCAAATAATTGCGTAACGTGACTTATATTGAGGTGAGACATGAGCATTTTTGATAAATATCAGCAGCGCTATGAGGACCACCAACAAGAGGAATTCTCGCTTCAGGAATACCTCGACTTATGCAAACAAGATCCCATGGTTTACGCCTCGTCAGCCGAGCGCATGCTCAAAGCTATTGGCGAGCCCGAATTAGTCGATACCGCACAAGATCCTAGGCTATCGCGGATTTTTTCCAATAAAGTCATTGCACGCTATCCCGCTTTTAAAGAGTTTTACGGCATGGAAGATGCGATTGAGCAAATCGTTTCCTACTTTAAACACGCCGCGCAGGGGCTTGAAGAACAAAAGCAAATACTTTACTTGTTGGGACCGGTTGGTGGTGGGAAATCATCCTTAGCCGAAAAGTTAAAAAAATTAATGGAAACGTTTCCGATTTATGCCATCAAAGATTCGCCTGTTTTTGAGTCTCCGCTGGGCTTATTTGATCCGTTTGAAGACGCCGAAATATTGCAGCAAGAATACGGCATCAATAAGCGCTACTTAAGCAAAATTATGTCGCCTTGGGCCGTTAAGCGACTAAACGAGTTCGGCGGCGATATTTCCAAATTTCGCGTGGTTAAACTGACTCCATCAATTCTCAATCAAGTAGCCATAGCTAAAACTGAGCCCGGAGATGAAAATAATCAAGACATTTCCGCTTTGGTGGGTAAAGTCGACATTCGTAAGCTTGAGGGCTTCGCCCAAAATGATCCCGATGCTTACAGTTACTCCGGTTCATTGTGTCGAGCCAATCAAGGCATAATGGAATTTGTCGAAATGTTTAAAGCGCCCATTAAAGTGTTGCACCCTTTACTTACCGCAACCCAAGAAGGCAATTACAACAGTACAGAAGGGCTTTCAGCCTTACCTTTTGAAGGTACAATATTGGCTCACTCAAATGAATCTGAATGGCAGAGCTTTAAAAATAATAAAAACAATGAAGCCTTCCTCGACCGGGTCTACATTGTCAAAGTGCCCTACTGCTTACGGGTGTCAGAAGAAATTAAGATTTACGATAAACTGCTGTTAAACAGTTCACTATCAGAAGCACCCTGTGCTCCAAACACGTTAAAAATGCTGGCTCAATTTAGCGTGTTATCGCGCTTGAAAGAACCCGAAAACTCAAGCATCTATTCTAAAATGCGCGTTTATGACGGTGAGAGCCTTAAAGATACTGATCCAAAAGCAAAGTCCTATCAAGAGTATCAAGATTACGCCGGTGTCGACGAAGGCATGAATGGGTTATCGACTCGTTTTGCATTTAAAATTTTATCGCGCGTATTTAACTTTGACCAAACCGAAGTCGCCGCGAATCCCGTTCACCTGCTGTATGTGATTGAGCAGCAAATTGCTCGTGAACAATATCAGCAAGAAACACATGATCGCTACCTCGAACATATCAAAGGCTTCTTGGTGCCTAACTACATTGAGTTCATCGGTAAGGAAATTCAAACCGCATACCTAGAGTCCTACTCTGAGTACGGCCAAAATATTTTCGACCGATATGTAACCTATGCTGATTTTTGGATTCAAGATCAAGAGTATCGTGACCCCGAAACTGGCGAGAACTTTGACCGCGCGTCACTGAATGAAGAACTCGAAAAAATCGAAAAGCCAGCGGGAATATCCAACCCGAAAGACTTTCGTAATGAAGTAGTCAATTTTGTCCTGCGCGCTCGCGCAAACAATCAAGGAAACAATCCAAACTGGACCAGCTACGAAAAACTTCGTACCGTTATTGAGAAAAAAATGTTCTCTAATACCGAAGATTTACTGCCAGTCATCTCATTTAGTGCAAAAGCATCAGAAGAGGATAAAAAGAAACACGAAAACTTTGTCTCCCGTATGGTTGAAAAAGGTTATACCGAAAAACAAGTTCGATTATTGTGCGAGTGGTATTTAAGAGTTCGCAAGGCTTCGTAGCAGCAGCTAACAAGGTGAGGAATTATGGCTCAGCTTATTGACCGGCGACCTAATGCAAAAAACAAAAGCACCGTCAATCGACAGCGTTTTATTCGTCGCTACAAACAACAAATCAAAAAAGCAATTGCCGATCAAATTGGTAATCGCAGCGTTACCGATTTAGAAAAAGGTGAGAAGGTTTCGATCCCTTCTAAAGATATTAAAGAACCAACCTTTCGCCATGGCGACGGAGGTTCAAAACAACGAGTCTATCCGGGCAACAAAGAGTTTGTACCCGGCGATCAGATCCAACGCCCTCCTCCCGGCGGTGCCGGTAAAGGCGGCCGTAGAGCAAGTGACGATGGTGAAGGTAAAGATGACTTTTTGTTTGAAATATCCAAGGATGAGTATCTAGACCTACTATTCGACGATTTGGAGCTGCCAAATCTAAAGAAAAATCAATTAAAGAAAATGACCAAAACGCGTTCTGTTCGAGCCGGTTATACGACTGATGGTGTTCCGACGAATATAAGTATCGTTCGTTCTCTCCGTTCGGCCATGGCACGTCGTATTGCGCTTAGCGCAGAACCTAAAAAAGCCCTCGCTCAATTAGAGCTCGAACGTCAGAAACTAATCGACAATGGTTTACAAGACAGCGATTCGTTTCGAGAAATCGAGAAGAATATTGCTGAATTGGAAGAAAAAATAAAGCGCATTCCTTTTATCGATACATTCGACTTACGCTTTAATAATTACGCCAAGCGACCTGATCCTACTTCTCAAGCAGTCATGTTTTGTATCATGGATGTGTCAGGCTCAATGGATCAGGCCACAAAAGATATGGCCAAGCGCTTTTATATTCTTTTATATTTATTTTTATCACGTAGCTATAAAGATGTTGATGTGGTGTTTATTCGCCACCATACCCAAGCGAAAGAGGTTGACGAACAGGAGTTTTTCTATTCGCAAGAAACCGGTGGCACTATCGTCTCCAGCGCGCTGAAGTTAATGGATAAAATAATCAAAGAGCGTTACCCACTCGACCAATGGAATATTTATGCCGCGCAAGCTTCCGATGGTGACAACTGGAATGATGATTCGCCTTTATGCAAAAAAATCTTGACCCAAAACTTGCTGCCGGCAGTACGATATTTTGCCTATGTTGAGATCACTCAACGCGAGCATCAAAGTCTTTGGCATCAATATGAATCATTGCTTGGTCAACATAATAATTTTGCGATTCAACAAATTACCGAGCAGTCGGATATCTACCCGGTATTTAGAGAATTTTTCAGGAAGCAAGCCGCATGAAGAAACGTAAGCCGCTGTCCACCTCTTCTGACTGGTCGTTTGAGCTCATTCAAGAATATTACGATGCGATTGAAAAGACCGCTGAGAAATATCAATTAGACACTTATCCGAATCAAATTGAAGTCATTACAGCAGAACAAATGCTCGATGCCTATGCCAGTGTTGGCATGCCTATTGGTTATAACCACTGGTCCTTTGGTAAACATTTTATTAGCAATGAACAACAATACCGTCGTGGACGTATGGGGTTAGCCTACGAAATTGTCATCAACTCCAATCCTTGCATCGCTTATTTGATGGAAGAAAATACCATGATGATGCAAGCTCTGGTAATGGCTCACGCCTGCTTTGGCCATAATTCATTTTTTAAAGGTAACTACCTATTTAAAACTTGGACCGATGCCGAAGCCATCATCGACTATTTGCTATTTGCAAAAAATTACATTGCTGAATGTGAAAGACGCTATGGTATCGACGAAGTCGAATCCCTACTCGATGCATGTCACGCTTTAATGAACTATGGCGTTGATCGTTACAAACGCCCCTATCCAATATCAATGCGCGAGGAAAAAAGACGGCAAAAAGAGCGCGAAGAGTTTTTGCAATCTCAAGTAAACGATCTTTGGCGCACCATTCCAAAAAAGTTAACCAAAACTCAACAGCAAGAGCGAGTGTCCTTTCCTTCCGAGCCACAAGAAAATATTCTTTATTTCATAGAGAAGAACGCTCCTTTACTAGAATCATGGCAACGAGAAATCGTCAGAATTGTTCGTAAAATCGGCCAATACTTTTATCCCCAGCGCCAAACTCAAGTAATGAATGAGGGCTGGGCTTGTTTTTGGCATTACACACTCATCAATGACCTTTACGATCAAGGTCTAGTAACCGATGGCTTTATGATTGAGTTTCTGCAAAGCCACACTAACGTGGTCTATCAGCCCAGTTTTGATTCGCCGTACTTTTCCGGTATCAATCCTTATGCCCTGGGCTATGCCATGATGCAAGACATCAAGCGCATCTGTGAAGCGCCCACGGAAGAAGATAAAGCTTGGTTTCCGGACATTGCCGGCTCAAACTGGCAAACTACTCTCGACTTTGCCATGAAAAACTTTAAAGATGAAAGTTTTATTGCACAATTTCTGTCCCCTAAACTAATAAGAGATTTTAAATTATTCAGTATTCTCGATGATGACAAAGAAAATGCGCTCGCCGTCGAAGCCATTCACAATGAGTCTGGCTATAGGCAAATTCGTGAGCTGTTATCCAATCAATATAACCTCAGTATGAACGAGCCTAATATTCAGGTGTACTCGGTAAATGTTCGCGGTGATCGCAGTATTACTTTACGCCACACGCCGCATAACCGCGTTCCTTTGGCCGAGACCAAAACCGAAGTACTTAAGCATTTGCATCAGCTGTGGGGTTTTCCAGTAAAGCTGGAGAGTTTAAACGAGCAAGGAGAGCCCTATTTAGTGGAAATGGTGCCGTCTGAAGAAGCGAAGCAGACGGCTTAACATAATTACGATAAATTAGTTATCTTCGTCCAAGTCACTTAGCGCATTCAGTCGTTCGCGCATTTCATGCCAAATTTTTCCTGACTCATGACCGTACTGCCATAATTTTTCTATCAATAATTCGATGTCGCCAGACTGAATGACAGGGGTCAATTCCGCATAGAAAGCCTGTGCTAAATTACGCGCTCGCTCATCCGAAAAGTAATACTGACCAATACGATAATAAATGGTTTTAAATCCGTTCAACATTAAGGTGTAAACCGGATTACCCGCCGCCAGTGTCGCATTATGATGGAACGACCAATCAAAGTTAATGTAAGCATCCGCGGTATCATCGATAGCTTCAATATTTTCTAACAGCTCAATTACTTTTTCGGCATTGCTTTTAACCGCCAAACGTAAATAAATCGCGCTCATGTTGGTGCGCGCATTGAGTAATTGATCAGCAATGGTTAATGAGCCTTCATCATCTAGACGCACAATAGTGTCCAAAATATTCAGCCCCGCCGTCTCCCAGATGTTATTGACCTGAGTTGGTTTGCCATGCTGAATCGTTAACCAACCATCCCGCGCAAGTCGCTGCAAAACCTCGCGTAAAGTGGTTCGAGTAACACCAATTAAGTCAGACAGCTCACGCTCAGCAGGCAGAATACTACCGGCTGCAAATTTTCCACGCCAGATGGATTCGACGATATATTGCTCAGCAAAAGCCGCTGGGCTTTTAGCTTTAATCGGCGTGGTCATATGATAAGTAACTTTATTTTGATTATCGGTCATTTCACTGTCTTCTACTGTGGGTGCGTTAAGGCTCACTCAAGGCCCTAGCATTGGCTTTCCTGGGTTTTAACAAGAACCAATATAGCAAACTGGTCTGAGTTCCAACCTGAAGAGTAAGGATAACTCGAAAGCGCAGTATTGAAAAGCTTCCCTATCCGCTTCTTTATGACAATTTCATGTTTACGCAGTGCAACAATTGGCGCATCACCGGAATATACTGTGCAAATCATTGAAAACAGTCTAAAATCCATCTATTGTCGTAGCACTATGAATTCTAACGAAAAAATATACGTAAAATAGGATCAAAAACATGGCGAACACGGTACGAGCGGCCTTCTTAAGTAATTTTTTGGGCAACGCCCCTGACTGGTACAAAATTACAATTGTGTTGTTTCTGATCATTAATCCGATCATCTATTTCGGTAGCGGCGATGCGGGCCCGACGATTGCTGGCTGGTTACTCATTTTAGAGTTCATCTTTACACTTGCTATGGCGCTCAAATGTTATCCACTGCAGCCCGGTGGTTTACTCGCGTTAGAAGCCGTATTTATTGGACTCACCTCACCGCAAACTGTCATGCACGAAATCCAATCAAACTTACCGGTGATTTTACTGTTGGTATTTATGGTGGCCGGTATTTACTTTATGAAGGGATTATTGCTATTTACCTTTACCAAAATTTTGTTGGGCGTGCGCTCGAAGGCATTACTGTCGTTAATGTTTAGCGCGGTTGCCGCAGTACTCTCGGCATTCCTCGACGCGCTAACCGTCACCGCTGTCGTCATTGCGGTCGGCGTTGGTTTTTATGGTATCTACCACAAAGTCGCTTCAGGCAAAAAGTTTCACCATGATCACGATCACAGCCACGACGGTGAGATCGAAGACACCCACCGTGAAGATCTCGAAAGTTTCCGCTCATTTCTGCGCAGCCTTTTGATGCACGCGGCTGTGGGTACTGCTTTAGGAGGTGTGTGCACCCTAGTGGGTGAACCGCAGAATTTATTAATTGCGCAAAGAGCTAACTGGGGTTTTGGCGAGTTCTTTATTCGGATGGCGCCGATCACTATTCCCGTATTGGTCACTGGGCTTGCGACTTGCTTTATGCTCGAAAAACTCAAATGGTTCGGTTACGGAGAAGAAATCCCTGAAAAGGTACGCACCGTTATGGAAGAGTTTGCGCAAGCCGAAGATGAAAAGCGCACCTTAAAAGATAAAGTCGCATTGGTGATGCAAGGTGTTGTGGCTATTTGGTTAGGGATCGCATTAATGTTTCATTTAGCTGAAGTCGGATTGATCGGCTTAAGTGTTATTGTTCTAGCAACTTCTTTTACCGGCATCATTGACGAGCACAATATCGGTAAAGCATTTGAAGAAGCTTTACCCTTTACCGCACTATTAACCGTTTTCTTCGCGATTGTTGCAGTTATTGCCGATAACCAATTGTTTGCGCCAATTATCAACGAAGTACTAAAAATGGAAGGGACCGGACAAGTTGCCATGTTCTACGTTGCCAACGGTGTTCTATCGATGGTTAGTGATAACGTTTTTGTTGCCACGGTTTACATTAATGAAGTTGCCAAAGCAGCGCTTAACGGCACTATCGATCGCGATACCTTCGATATGCTAGCAGTTGCGATAAACACCGGAACCAATATTCCAAGTGTCGCAACGCCTAATGGCCAAGCGGCATTTCTATTTCTACTCACTTCAGCCTTAGCGCCCTTAATTCGTTTGTCTTACGGACGCATGGTTATTATGGCGCTGCCTTACACAATTACCATGAGCACTGTTGGCTTAATAATGGTGATGTTTGTACTCCATGATTCAACCGATACATTGTATGAAAAACATTTAATTAATCATCATAATTTGCAAGACTTGTGTCGCACGATGCAAGGCACATGGGAAAACAATCAATGTACGCTTGAAGCCAAGAAGCAGTCCGGAGGACATTAACCTTCGCCCGAAGTCAGAACTAAAAAAGCGGCTCATCAGCCGCTTTTTTCATTCTCAATGATAATATTTCTTAGCTTATTATTTGAAAACTTTGTCCCAAACCGCATCACCGCCACACGCCTTACGAATGGCAGCAAGCTTTTCTTGGTGTTGCAGTTCTTCCTGCTCATTCGCTCTAAGGACTTTTAACGGTGTGGTTCGTTTTAAACGACGAATCGCGCCACCTTGCTTACCAGCGTTTAATAAATCTTGATGCGACGATAACGTTAACGATGTTTGACCACCCGTCATTAATAAATAAACGTCGGCTAAGATTTCAGAATCCAGTAGTGCGCCATGCAGGGTTCGATGAGAGTTATCAATACCGTAACGCCGACAGAGAGCATCCAAGTTATTTTTTTGCCCAGGAAACATTTGTCGCGCTAAGACTAAGGTATCAAGCACCTGGCAATAATCGGCCATTTTCCCCAGTCCGCGGTCTAAACATTTAAGCTCCCAATCAAGAAAACCAATGTCAAACGGTGCGTTATGAATAACTAATTCAGAGCCATCGACAAATGCGAGGAAGTCATCTACCACTTCTGCAAAACGAGGCTTATCAGCCAAAAACTCATTGGTGATCCCATGCACATCGATTGCACCTTGATCAATAACTCGATCCGGCGTGATGTATTGATGATAATGACGGCCGGTTAGCTTGCGATCGATCAGCTCAACACATCCAATCTCAATAATTTTATGTCCTTGAGACGGCTCGAGACCGGTGGTTTCCGTATCTAAAACTATTTGTCGCATATTTAAATACTCAATGAGAATTTTACTTTAGTCACTCAATTACAGAATGGATTCTACACCCTTATTCGCTAGGGCGTCAGCGATTTCATTTTCAGCGTGACCACTGTGGCCTTTTACCCAGTGCCAATTCACTTGGTGTTTCGCAACTTCATTATCTAAGGCTTGCCAAAGATCGGCATTTTTAACTGGCTTCTTGGCTGCGGTTTTCCAACCTCTCGCTTTCCAGTTTGTCATCCACTCTGTGATACCTTTACGGACGTATTGTGAGTCGGTAGTCAACTCGACTTGGCAAGGACGTTTCAGCGCTTTTAGCCCTTCAATGGCTGCCATTAACTCCATTCGGTTATTGGTGGTATCGCGCTCGCCACCAAATAATTGTTTTTCATTTTTACCGGCTCTCAATAATACGCCCCAACCGCCAGGCCCAGGATTTCCTTTACAGGCACCATCGGTAAACATCTCTACGGTTTCCAAGCCGTTATCCTCTTATTTTAATGTTGTACTTTCTTCAGCTCGCGTTCAACCAAGCGTCGCACGCCGGGCTCAGCAAACCGAGCCGGCACCAACTTGCGGTTGTGCCGCCAGCTGGGTCGAATGGGTGTCAATGTCGACACTGATTTGCGCGCCATTATAAAATAATGGCTGCAAAAGTGCGATGCAACGGACTGCCAAAGCGGGTGCTGCGTTTGATGTCGAAAATTTAAGCCGCCGTAAATTTCAACTTCAAATCCAATCAGCTTCAACCAATCTTTAATGCGCGACAAACCGATTAGACGCTGACTAATAGTCGGTTTTTGCAACCATTTTGCAGCCAGCGTTTGTGCGCCAAACCAACTCACCGGATTAACACCTGTCATCACCAATTTTCCATCCGGGATCATAACGCGCTCTACTTCGCGCAGTAAATCATGGGGTTTGGCATAGGCATCAATTAAATGCGCCATGACCACACAGTCGATACTATCGGATGCGATAGGTAATGCATCAAATTGCACTTTCGCCGCTGCACGCGTATCGCCCGCATCGGGAGACAAGTAAAACCAATGCTTGATAGGGCTAGCACCAAACTCGAGCGAACGCGCCAGTTCACCTAGCGCGAGCGCATAATACCCGAAGGATTCCGGTAGCACCCGGTCCAACAGAACTTGAGTCTGCTCGATCACTTTGCGCTCACCCAGAAAGGTCCGGCGCGTTTGCGTAGCGTTAAACTTGTCGGAGGGAGGACGATCTTGATACATTTATCACCTCATTAATCGACTGATAGCAAAATTTATGACGACCATACATCGTATTGCCGCTTTCTCAGATAACTATATATGGGCTTTAGTTAATGATCGAGCGAAAACCTGCGCTTTAGTCGATCCAGGCGATGCGCAGCCCGCAATCGACTTCATTACAGCGCATGATTTAAACCTGACACACCTGCTTATTACACACCACCACCGCGATCACACAGGTGGGATAAGCACGCTAAAAGCGCGTTACGGCTGTCATGTTATTGGTCCGAATAATCCAAATATCAGCGGTATCGATGAAGTGGTTGGCGAGTCCGATACAATCAAGCTAAGCGCTTTAGAATGCGAATTTCGCGTAATGGAGGTCCCTGGGCACACTCTGGATCACATCGCTTTTTACCAAGATGGCCGCTTGTTTTGCGGCGATACACTATTCGCGGGTGGCTGCGGTCGCTTATTTGAGGGAACTCCCAAGCAGATGTGGCGCTCATTGCAAAAGCTAGCAGCATTACCCGATGAAACCGCTATTTATTGCGCCCATGAATACACAGCGGCTAACCTTGATTTTGCTCTTGCCGTTGAGCCGAATAACCCAGAATTAAAACAACGCGTTGCAAAAGTCACCGCGGCGCGCCAACAACAGCAAGCAACTGTCCCCAGCCATTTAGCGCAAGAGCGCGCTACCAATCCATTCCTACGCGCCGATCAAGACAGCGTTAAACTGGCGGCGGAAACTTTTTGCCAACAGCCGTTGTCTACCCATGAAGAAGTGTTTGGCTGCATTCGTCAATGGAAAGACAATT
>JABXHQ010000013.1 GCA_013373545.1 Gammaproteobacteria bacterium | reverse complement strand
GGCCCTAGCCTTATGCTATTGTTTGGCGCGCTGGCGGCGATTCAAGAGCGGCGAAGTTTTGATCAAACCACGTCAATCCGCATTTGCCAGTTGTACTGTCATGCAAGCGAACTTCAGGCGGCTAACGACGCCTCCACTCCCTCAACTTGGCAACGTGTTGCTTAAGGACTGTTATGACCGCTGACTTATTATTAGGACCGGTGCTGGCGAATATATTACTAACCTTCATCGTTCAATTAACCATGTACCGGCAACGAATGGCAGCGATAAAGCACAATAAAGTGCGGCTGCGTGAGATTGCTCATCGACAACAATTAGAGCAACAATTGCCACAAGCACAGGCCACCGCGAATAATTTTCTCAATCAATTTGAATTGCCGGTTATCTTCTATGCGATAGTCGGCTTTTTAATGATTCAAAATTGGGGCGGCTGGTTACCGCTATTGCTCGCTTCGGTATTTGTGCTGTCGCGCACCGTGCATGCTTATATCCATTGCACCAGTAACCGCGTTAAATATCGCTTTCTGGCCTACGTTTTTGGTACTTGGATCTTGTATGGCCTATTTGCATATTTAGCGTATCGTTGGATAATGCACCTTATCTACTAACGATGAAGAGCAATAGATGAAAATTGAAAAAGGTTGTGTCGTAACCATCGAGTACACATTAAAAGATAGCGACGGAAATGTCTGGGAGTCATCCACTGGCGAAGAGCCATGGATCTATTTACACGGTTTTGGCGGCATTATCCCAGGACTTGAGCCAGAACTTGTCGGCAAGCAAGCTGGAGCAACAACTTCGGTTACATTAGCGCCTGAACAAGCCTATGGTGCGTATGAAGCCGATCTCGCGAATGCTGTACCGCGCTCCGCTTTTGCTGATATCGATAATCTTGAGGTTGGCTTGCGCTTATCCGCGCAGACCGAAGATGGCAGCACCCACACGGTAACGGTGACCGCGGTTGATGACACGACGGTGACGGTGGATGCGAATCATCCAATGGCAGGTAAAGAAGTCATCGTCGACGTGACCGTTGTTGCGGTTCGTCCAGCCACGCCCGACGAGCTAGAGCACGGCCATCCGCATATAAACGGTCAATGTCACTAGGCCGTTAAATTGCTTGGCGTTGCAGCATGCCTACCGGGCGATAACTGTCTTCCGTTAATAAGTCGACGCCACAATCGAGCTGACTGATCCAGTCTAAAAATTGATTTATTTGCGCGCCCTTAAATGGCTTGCCGTGCTGTGGCACAATCATCGAAACATTTAAGCTTCGAACCATATTTGCCCACAGCCGGCAGGCGCGGTTGCTGGTCATATAGCGACGATGAAACCCCAGCATCGAAGGCATGTGTGTCGCAAAATCATCGACCGCGGTCATATCGTTGTCATCGATTAATGACGCCCCCATATCGCCGGAAAATAAAATTCTGCTGATGGGATCGTAAAACTGAAAATTCCCCACCGAATGCAGAAAGTGCGCCGGTACGGCAACAATGTCGCATTCCCCTAATCGAATCACATCTCCGGTATCAGGCAGAGCAACCATTCTAGCGTCTAAATCCAAATCGTCTTGGGCGGCAAAATAACCCGGGACTAAATGCGGTAAAAATCGCGACCACAACCGAGAGGTTACGACTTTCGCAGGCGTTTTGATAATCCACTTAGGCAAGCTCGCAATAATATCCGGATCTTGATGCGACGCGAGAATATAATCAACACAATCGAGTGATGTTTGCTTTGCTAGCGCAACACTCAATGCCGCAAAAGTCAGATCACCACCGGGATCAATCATCGCAGCTCGGCCATGATCAATAATCATAAACTGATTTGCTTGAATGCCGCTGCCCTTGACTAAATCCGAGAACATTAAACACTTATGCTGTTGATCTTCATACAAAGTAATCGCTGAATTAAACATAGTAGACTCACTTAACCATTTGCTGACATCAGAGAAAGCGTATTGTCGGTGAAGCCTGCCAGGATTCTATTGAGGTAGGTCAATATTCAATGTTTGGCGACTCGCTGTTTACTATTTTATTGTTGAGTTGAGATAAACGATTGCTCCCTCGTTATTAAGCGGATAGCTTGGTCGAACTAAACACAGCGGGTGTATCTCATTCTGGCAATATTTTTAATTCACCCTACACTTAAAAAGTAGATTCGATTTTTTACACAGGCTCACTGCGGCAGCTTTAAATATGACAGTTTTATTACAGCGATTAGCAATCGGCATTAATATTTTCTGGTTACTCTGGTGCTCAAACTTGATCGCGAAAAGTAGCGTTGAACCGGTGACGATCAATCTCACTTTTACCCACGAGAATCAGCAATTAAAGCAATTGTTGCAAGAATTTGCGGTCAATGAAGACTTTGCTTTAACGATTACTTGGATGGATCAGGCAAAACTTAAAAGTCAATTGATGACCTCATCCAAATCGCAAATTCCCGATGCGCTAATTTGTCCCGCGGATAACCTTGGCTTATCCGGTTATGTCAGTTATTCAAAGATCCCGCAAAGCTTAATTGATGAAAGTTTTGACGCTAACTCACTGGCCACGGTAACGCTCAATAAAGAAATATTTGGAGTGCCTTTGGTGGACGGCAATCACTTACTGTTGTTTTACAACCGTCGCCTTGTGAAAACACCGGCAAGTACATGGTCTGAGCTACTGGCACAAAACGAAAGCCTGCCAAAAAATATAAGTTTAATTGGCTGGAGCTTTATGGAGATGTACTGGTTTACGCCGTTTATTACGGCCTTTGGCGAACCACCGCTAATCAAAAATTTACCGCACTTAAATACGCCAGCCATGCAACAGGCTTTACAGTTTGTGTGGCAGCTAAACAATACCAACATTGTTGATGGTGGTTGTGATTATGAGTGTGTTGAACGCCGTTTTATCAACGGCGAACTCGCCTATACGATCAACGGAATATGGGCGTATAAAAATTTTTCCGACCGGCTAAAAAAAGATCTTGGCGTTATGCGCTTACCTGCCATTCAAGGCAATCGTATGCGCCCCTACCATTCAACGATTGCGCTGACCTTTCCTAACGACTCATTATTCGGCCCCAAACAAAAAGCACTGCAAGCGTTGTTGAAAATGGTGCAGCAAGAAAGGTTTCAACAACGCTTATGGCAAGATCTCAATGATATACCCGCACGCCCTGATGTTGCAGCGGCCATTCGCGCGAAGGTAACCCCCAATCAAGCCGTGTTATTCGATGCTTTAGAGACTTCAGTGCCGATGCCGAGTCATAAAAATATGTCGATTGTTTGGGAGGCAATGCTGCAGGGTTATACCCGCTATGGCAACGGCGAGTTTTCGGCGCAGCAAGCCAGTGCCTATATGCAAAAAATTGCTGAAAAAGCGATCAGCCCAATTAGCCATTTAGAGTCACCATAAACAATCATCGGTAACATTACAAAACTACTCGGCCACAATGCGTGCTTGATGCATTAATTTGATTAATGGGTACAAATCACTGGCTTGAAATTGATACTCTTGTTCAGTTGCAACGCGATGAACCATGACTAATTTATGCTTTGGATAGACGCCTAACATGTGAACTCCGGTACCCGTATGATAAAAAGCGGGCGGATCAACATCATCTTTATTATTAACCAAGACGCTCCAAAACATTCCATAAGATAAGCCATATTTTTCGTTATAAATTGAATGCGGTCGAGTGGTTAAATCGATCCAATCTTGCGGAACAATTTGTTTGCCCTGCCAACGCCCTCGGTTAAGGTATAATTGCCCATAAAGAGCTAAATCGTAGGTGGATAAACGAAAATGATAGGCAGGGTATTTTGAGCGACTCGGCTCATAATAATAAAAACCATCAGTGTTTTGAATCGCTAGTTCAGCACCCTCAACCAATCGAGTGACATCTGCGCGATATTGCATACCTAATGGTTTCGCAATATGCTGTAAAAAAAGTTGATACACACTTTGGTTAGTTTGTTGCTCCAATATGGCTCCCGCCACATTAAAGCTCCAATTGTTGTAATAATAGGCTTCACCGGGTTTATGACTATGTCGTTTCGGCCGACTATTGCGCATTCCCGGAGAGTCTGCTGCAGCATCATGATAGACACCGGAGCGTGACTGCAAAAGCTGGCGTAACGTCGCGCTTTTCTCAATACTTGAAAGTGGCGAAAGATCATCAATATTATAATCAGCGAGCGACTTATCAAGCGCAAGCACACCCTTGTTATGATAAATCCCCAACAAAGAATTTAATAACGCTTTACGAATTGAATGTACCGTGTGCGGCTGATAAATATCACCCCATTGAAAGAAAACCTTACCATCGTGCAGCAACATCATACTACTTGAACCATGCTGCTCTAAGTATTCGCTAAGTTGTTTCAGCTTGGCTTCTGAGTAACCGGCCTGCGCAGGTGTGATCCGTTCGAACTGATCCCTTATTTCGGCGGCCTGAGTGACCGATATATTGACGCTTAACCAAAGGCAAAATGTGCAAATAAATACCGCGCGCTTATTCTGCATAATATTGATTGAATTCCTTTCGAGTAACTGCATTAAGCGCTAAGACTAGCGATTGACTTGAAAGCTGACAAATTCGCAATCATAAGGATTATTTTCATCTGCCAGCACTTTTTGATAATCGGTTTGGCTCAAATCAAGATGACTAAAGTCTGGAAAAAAGGCATCACCTTCAACTTCTAAGTCGATAAATGTAAGGTATAATCGATCCGCCAATGGCAACGCTTGTTGATAAATATTGCCACCACCGGTGATCATAATTTCCGGTTCATGCGCTAACAACTCTAACGCCGCTGAAAAACTATTAACCACATCAACACCCTCAACTTGATAGGCATCATTGCGAGTAATGACTACGTTTTGACGACCGGGCAAGGGCTTGCCGATTGACTCAAATGTTTTGCGCCCCATAACAATGGGTTTGCCCATTGTGGTCGCTTTGAAATGTTTTAAGTCAACCGGTAAGTGCCACGGCATCTGATTTTGCAAACCGATCACACGATTTTTCGCCATGGCACAAACTAAGGAAATAATAGGCATACAATCACTCTTTAATTCAGTTAAACCGCAACCGGTGCTTTAATATGTGGATGCGACTGATAATCCAAAATTTCAAAATCTTCAAATTGGTAAGAATATAAATCGTTCGGCTTACGTTTAATGTTAAGCTTAGGCAGTGCCATAGGTTGTCGCGACAGTTGCAACTTCGCTTGCTCAAAATGATTGGCGTAAAGGTGAACATCACCGCCGGTCCAAATAAATTCACCAACATCTAAATCACATTGCTGAGCAATCATATGGGTCAGAAGTGCATAAGAAGCAATATTAAACGGAACGCCCAAGAAAATATCAGCACTACGTTGATATAACTGGCACGATAGACGATTATTCGCAACATAAAACTGAAATAACGAATGGCAAGGCGGTAATGCCATTTCATCGGCGACACCTGGGTTATACGCCACCACTAACAAACGTCTTGAATTAGGATTCTGCTTGATCTGATTGACTACATTACTCATCTGGTCCACAGTGCTGCCATCGGGTTTTTTCCAGCTGCGCCATTGCTCGCCATACACTGGGCCAAGGTCGCCATTTTCATCCGCCCATTCATCCCAAATTGACACGCCATTTTTTTGCAAATAATCAATATTCGTATCACCATTTAAAAACCACAATAATTCGTAAATGATCGAACGCAAGTGCAGTTTTTTAGTAGTCACCAAGGGAAAACCTTGTTGTAAATCAAAACGCATTTGATATCCAAAAAGACTGCGAGTACCGGTACCGGTTCGGTCGCCCTTATCGTTACCTTGTTCTAGTACGGTTTTCATCATGTCTAAATATTGCTGCATCTAATATTCCTCAATGTCACTAAGCCGTAGAGTGATTTATTTCGCTTGCTGTTGCTTGTTGGTCTTCGTCGAACCCTTCTTGCGCGCTTTCATTCGCTCGAGCTCTTGATGATCATAAACCGGTTGTCGATACGCCATGACCAGTAACACAATCCCCAGAATAATCATCGGCGCACTAAGCACTTGCCCCATGGTTAACCATTCTGCCATCTCTTTAAGGTGTTCATCGGGCTCACGAAAATACTCAACAATAAATCGAAACACTCCATAGCCTAAGGAGAAGAGTCCCGCTACCGCTTTTCGCGGACGCGGTTTAGCGCTAAACCAGTACAACAGGATAAACAGAACGACTCCTTCTAAAGCAAACTCATAAAGCTGCGACGGATGACGTAATAAATTTTCACTGTCGCAGCCGGTATACCAAGGTGCCAATTCAGGGTTGCAGCTAAAACGAATACCGAGCGGGAAATCTGGGTCAACCACTTCACGGCCCCACAATTCACCGTTGATAAAATTTCCCAAGCGACCTGCCCCCAGCCCAATCGGAGCCAACGGCGCAATAAAATCAGCCAGCGACCAAAAGGGTTTGCCTGTTTTGCGAGTAAAGTAAGCAAAAGCAGCAATTACGCCGAGCATACCGCCGTGAAATGACATACCACCTTTGTGAATTTGAAATAGATACAATGGGTTGTCCAAGAGCAAATCAAATTGATAAAACAGCACATAGCCAAGACGACCGCCGATCACGACACCGAGAAAGCCATAAAAGATAAAGTCAGAGATTTCTTCTGTGGTCCATAAACTACCGGGCTGCCGAGCTCTGCGCATACCCAACCACCATGCGGCAGCTAATCCGATAAGATACGCTAGGGCATACCAGCGCAGTGCAACCGGTCCCCAAATTTGAATGATGACCGGGTCAATGTAGGGAAATTCCATACGCCTCTATCCAAATGATTTTATAATGATTTGTGCGCCAACAATGGCTAAAAAGACTGCGAATATTTTTTTTAATAGCGGTGCGGGTAGCACATGCGCCAATTTAGCTCCCAACGGAGCGGTCGCGGTCGAGGCGATAATGATACCCAAAAATGCGGGTAAATAGATATAGCCAAGCGAGAATTGCGGCACCGGCGCATCGCTCCCCGCCCAAGCGAAACTAATACTACCGGCCAGCGCCAGTGGCAATCCACAACTGGCAGCGGTGCCGATACAAACCGTCATCCGCTCGCCTAAATAGTGCAGATATGGAACCACCAAGCTGCCGCCACCAATGCCCACTAGGCCCGAGGCACTGCCAAATAACGTTGCCACCAACGATTGGGTGATGAATGATGGCGGTTGTGCCCGTGGCTGCGGCTGCTGCGCCAGCGCAATTTGAAGACTCATCAGCATTGCCCCACAGCCAAAGATCAAAGCTAACCACTGCGTTGCCAATTGATCCGCCAACCAGCCCGAAAGCAAAGCGCCCACCACAATACCTGGACTTAGGCGACGAAACATAACCCAGTTAACGCCTTGTCTTTTATGATGTGCCCAAAGGCTTGAGCTTGCCGTGACCACAATTGTCGCGAGAGAAGTGCCAACAGCGACATGCATAACAATCGCTGAATCAACGCCAAATTGGGGCAGTAGAAACACCAATGCCGGCACTATTACAAAACCACCGCCGATCCCGAGCAGGCCCGCCATGACTCCTGCAACTGCGCCAGTAATCAGGTACACTAACCATTCCATTTAAACACCAACCCCGCTATCGACTATGCTATGTGCCTAATTGCATTTGCTATTGGAGAACGCCGTGATTATCCATTAATCCTGCTAGCGAATCGAGACGAATTTTTTCAACGTCCGACCGCGCCTCTGCAGCAATGGTCGCAAGCCCCGGAGTTATTCGGTGGACGCGATCAGTTTGCTGGCGGCACATGGCTCGCGCTGGATCGTTCAGGCCGTTTTGCCGCGGTCACTAATTTTCGTCAACATCCAAGCGCCAAAGCCACACGCTCACGTGGGGAATTAGTGGTCAATGCCCTGACCACCGACTTGCCACTGGTTGATTTTTTTCAGCAACTATCTCAGCATGACCAAGACTATCAAGGGTATAACTTGGTGGTCGGCGATATCCTGCAGCAACAGGTTTTTTATCACAACAACAGCAATGGACAAACGCAAAAGCTACCACCGGGGATCTACGCACTCAGCAATGGTCCACTGGCAACGCCGTGGCCAAAGATGAACTTTTGGCGCGAACGGCTCGAACACTATGTCAAAGCACCACAGATTGATGAACAAGCACTACTGCACCTAGCACAGCAGCAGCCACCAATAGCACCGGAGCATCTACCCGATACCGGCATTGGCTCAAAACTAGAGCAGACGCTTGCCGCGCCCTTTATTCAACCTTTTACGCTTAATGGACAAGTTTATGGAACCCGCTCAACCGCGCTCTTAATCAGCCAAGTCAGTGATAATTTAGTCACCACCGCTTTTCAAGAGTGGCAATGGCCCAGTGTTCCCAACCAAGCTCAAACCGAGCCGTCAAGGTTGCCGCTCGAGCCCACTATTAGCCCAGTCGCTTATCAGCGCATCGACGTCACTCATTATTAGGAAACGATTATGACGAAACCTTTCTCGCAAGCGTGCATCAACAATCGAGAGCCAATTTTGCAAGTTTTGAGCGACTACTTTGCCGAGGTAAAGCAGGTGCTCGAAATTGGCAGTGGCAGCGGTCAACATGCGGTGTATTTTGGTGCTAAATTACCGCATTTGACTTGGCAAACCAGTGATCAACTCGCTTACCATGACGGTATTAAACAGTGGCTGGCTGAGGCCGATTGCGCCAATGTGTTAGCACCAATTGAGCTCGATGTGACTCAGCCATGGCCGCAGCAAACTTTTGCTGGAATATTTAGCGCCAATACTACCCATATTATGCATTGGCCGATGGTCGAAGCCCTCTTTGCCGGTGTTGGAGAGCACCTTGCTATAAACGGATATTTTTGCCTGTATGGGCCATTCAACTTCTGCGGTGAATTTACCAGTGCGAGCAATCAAGCGTTTGATGCAAGCTTAAAACAACGCGACCCACAAATGGGCTTGCGCGACTATGTCGATTTAGAAGCACTGGCTCGCGCTGCCGGATTAATGTTTGTTGAGAAACATGACATGCCAGCGAATAACTTTATCTTAGTGTGGCAGAAAGCGCTTAATAAGACCTTGTCATTTGAGTTGTAACCTACCGCACATGCCTGCCATTGAAATGGTTGGCGCACGCAGCATATTGGGTTAGCATGAATAGTAAACGAGCATAGGGAATTTAATTGTGTCAACGCCAGCATCCGATAGCTTTTTCAAGCAGTTGATTAAACGTCGTGTGATTCAAATTGTCGGAGTATACCTTGGTGCCACCATCGCCGTAATGGAGTTTTCGGGCATGCTGGTGGAGCGCTATGCCATCAATGATAGTGTCGTTGATTACTTGCTACTCTCAATGGTAATACTGTTACCATCGGTGATGGTGCTAGCTTGGAAACATGGCGCCCCCGGAAAAGACGACTGGGGAAAAGCCGAGAAAACGGTCCTACCAATTAATCTACTGGCGCTGTTAATGTGCTTAAGTTGGTTCTCATTTTCTAACCATCAACCCAACGTGGTTAACGCGCAAGTGATTGATGCTTCGGCTCTTCCTATTGAGTCGAGCGACTCTCCGATGATCCCTAAAATTGGTATTATGTTTTTTACGCCCGACAATCAACTAGAAGACAAATGGTTGAGTTACGCACTGCCGTATATGATTGCCACCCAACTGCGTCAAAATCGCCAGCTAGTCGTTAAGTCATCTTATGACCCGAATTATTTTTGGTCATTGCAACGCGCAGGATTTGTCGATGGCCTAAATGTCCCTATGTCACTTGCGAAGTCTGTGGCGGTGGACGCCGACCTTCACTACTTTGTGCGCGGAACTATCAAGCCAACCAGTAATGGCTACCAATTAACGTTACAATTATACGGTTCGAAAAATTCCAAATTAATAGCCGAAAAAGAAATTCAAGCCACCACCATATTTAAACTGGCCGCCAATGCGACTAGCTTTTTACAACAACAAGATTTCATAACCAATCACTCCGAAACTTTGCTGAACGAAATTCCAGTAACGGATTTTATCACCGGAAATATCGCGGCATTAAAATCCTTTATTGAAGGTAAAAATGCCATCCTTCTGGATAATAACCAGCGACAAGCAATTGCCTTTATTAAACAAGCAATCGAGCTCGACCCAAGCTTTGCTCAAGCTTATTTAGAGTTAGCTGAGATTTTAATTAGTGAAGGTCAATTGCTCGAGAGCAACCATTACTTAAAGAAAGCTTTACTACTTAATTACAAGCTTACCGAGCCACTTAGGTTTTCAATTAAAGCAGCCATTTATGCTACCGAGCACAACATTCCGGAGCAAATTGCTGTTTATCGAACCTGGATTGAAATGTATCCCGATGATTATCTTCCAAAGCGGCGATTGGCACTCATCCTTCGCTTTAAATCCGATAATCTAGAAGAGGTTGCACGGCTGTACCACGAGTCATTACAGCTCAATTCGGCACAACCAGAACTTTATAGTCGCCTTGGACAAGTCTATGAGGCCTTAGGTGATTTAGAGCAAGCTCGATCGATGTATCAGCAACACCGTAATTTGCGTCCGCAATCTTACCTTCCTTTGTTGGCGCAAGGTGCCGTCGAAGCAAAACTTGGAAACTTTGCAGCGGCTGAACGACTGTATCAACAAGCATCCTTAACCCAAGTTGATAAAGTTACACCGATTTTAGCTATGGCAAACATTGCCCTACGACAAGGCGATATCGCCAAAGCGGAACAACGTTACCGAGAAACCGAAATCATTGCTCAAGCGCCGCAACAATATAGCTTGTATCATGCCAGTCGAATTGATTACTTCTTTTTGCAGCGTCAATATGAGAGTGCATATCAAGAGTTGAAACGCTACCAAGAAGTTATGAGTTCTTATGATCAACCAATCGATACAATTTTTGCAACGCATCTTTCAAAGATGCATATTTACGCTGCCGTCAATCGCTTTGACGAAGCTAGCGAGCATCTTACCGCGTTGGAAAACAAAGTCGATGACTCGATGAAAAACATTGCCAAAATTGGTCGTTTATTTTTAAGTCTTTACCAAAAAGACAGCGCCGCAGCCAAGCAGTGGTTAATACCTGTTGAGGAAAGTATTGAGCAATTTAGTTTAGAAAATTTGGTTTATCTTGCAACCTTTTCTAAGGCTTATATTGCTGATTTAGAGGGTCACACCGAGGAGGCTTTAAAACTTTATCAACAAGCATTAGCTGAAGCGACCCGCTTCGGTGGTTTAGGTGCCGAGTTAGATGCAATAATTATAGAGTCGATTTTGCGTTTAAATCTGAAGCAACAAAAATTTGCGGAGTCAATTGAGCTTGCCGAAAATTTTCTAATTAAATGGCCGTACCACCCGGATATAAATTTTTGGCTAGCGAAACATTATGCCGAAAACGGGAACCTTGAACAGCAACAAGCCGCACTCGCGAGAGCGCAAAAAATTTGGCTTAACGCAGATTCACCTTGTCAGCCGTGCAGCGAAATAGACGCCGCAAAAACCATACCCTAAACAAAAGTTTAGTGACCCGCGCGGATCAATCCACCGAGCCCGCGGGTAACTAAATGGTGAAACAGTAAGTCGTAAATATCTTTGGCCTTTTCAAGTTGAATAACTTGTTCCGCAATGGTTTGCGATTCTTGCAATGAAAACTGAGCCAACACTTTTTTAATCTTTGGAATGCTCCGAGCATTCATACTTAAAGCATCATATCCCATCCCCAACAAGACCACTGCCGCCATTGGATCACCAGCCATTTCGCCACATAAATACAGTCCAGTTTCGTTTTTATTAATTTGCTGACGAATAAAATGTAACGCGCGCATAACCGCCGGATGATATGCGCTGTATAATGAACTGACCCGAGTATTATTGCGATCAACCGCTAACAGATATTGAGCTAAATCATTACTACCGACCGAAATGAAATCAATACGATTGACCAACGATGCTATCTGGTACATGGCCGAAGGCACTTCTAAAATAATACCCACTTCGGGTGGTTTGATAACCGCTGGTGATACTTCACTTTGCACTTCATAGTACGCTTGGTCAATCAACCGTAAGCTTTCATCAACTTCCTCAATACTGGCAATCATAGGTAACGAAATTCGTATACCACTGTAGCCAATTGAAGCTTTTAAGATAGCGCGGATCTGCACTAGGAAAATTTCGGGATGATCCAAGGTCACTCGGATCCCGCGCCAGCCAAGAAAAGGATTATCTTCTTGAATTGGAAAATAGGACAATTGTTTATCGCCACCAATGTCCAAAGTACGAAAGGTAACGGACTTGCCCTTAAATGCTTCCAATGCGGCGCGATAGATGCGTACCTGTTCTTCTTCACCGGGAAACTGCTCACGCATAAGAAATGGAATTTCCGTGCGGTATAAGCCGACGCCATCGGCGCCCACATCGACACTTTTCTCAAAATCGGCAATCAACCCGGCATTGACTAACAGGGGCAAATGAAAACCATCCGTCGTTAAAGCGGGAGCGCTGTTATATTGTTCAAGGTCGCGGCTAATGAGTACATCTTCTTTGATTAATTGCTGGTATTGCTTGCGCAGTCCTTCGTTGGGTGACAAAAAGATATCACCCTTGTAACCATCAAGAATAATTTCTTGACCTTCAAAGCGATTGATTGGCACATTATCCAAACCACAGACCGCAGGAATTCCAAGCGCTTTAGCTAGAATCGCGGCGTGCGAAGTGGGTGAACCACGCATTGAAATCATCCCTTTAATTTTTTCCGTTGGCAGCTCAGCCAATAAACCCGCAGTAATTTCTTCAGCAACTAAAATCGCTTGCCGCTTAAGTTTTGGACGCGCCGTTTTATCGTCTTCTAAGTGCACCAAAACTCGACGCGCCAAATCCACCAGGTCCGTTGCACGCTCACGAAAATAAGGATCTTCCATGGTTTCGAAAATTCGCGTGTGCTGTTCAACCGCTCGGCGCAATGCTCCCGGCGCCCAATGTCCCATATCAATTTCACGGATCACATCACGCTGTAACCCTTTCTCGTCGAGTACCTTGGCGTATGCATCGAAGAGGCTAAGCTCTTCAGCAGCAAGATGGTGCTGCATTCGCTGCTTCATTTGCTCGATTTCAGCTCTGGCAAGACGAAACGCTTTATTAATTCGTTTTAACTCAGCAGCCGTTGACTTAGCTTCTTTATCAGGGATCCCGGATAAATCCGCTGGCGGATAAAACACGACAGCTGCGCCAATGGCAACACCACTAGCGGCCGGAAATCCACTTAACTTGCGCACCACATGGTATTGACCGCTACTGTCGGTTAATTTATCGCGCCGTTTCGACTCGGCAATAATGCCAGCCAACTGCGCGGCCAAAGTCACCAGAAAATTTTCTTCCATTTCGGAAAAACGTCGACGCTCTTTTTGCTGCGCCACTAAAACGCCCATCACTTTGCGCTGATGAATAATCGGCGCACCGATAAAGGCTTTAAATGGCTCTTCGCCGGCTTCTGGAAAATAATGGAAATTAGGATGGCTTGAGGCATCTTCTAAATTAATCGGCTCTTCACGTTGCGCGATAAGCCCGACGATACCTTCATTAAAACTGAGGTGTAACACGCCCGCTGCTTTTGGATTAAGCCCTTCGGTCGCCATTAACACTAATTGCTGATTGGGATAATCGGCCAGATATACTGAAGCAACTTCACTACCGAGCGTTGCACAGACTTTATCAACAACAATCTGAAGTGCCTGCTGAGTGTCGCTGGCAAGGCTTACTTCTTGAGTAATTTGCCGTAGACGCTCTAACATAGGCCCTCAGAAAGTTGCTTCATAGCGTCAATCAATGCTCCTTATTGGCATGATGGCTGGGCTTACGATGGTGCCGCCGTCGACCGCGCTTCTGCCGCTGTTGCCGCTGCAAATCATGCATTAACGGCAATAACTCAAGCAGCGCTTGACGGTAGACATCGCGCTTAAAGGCCACTACCTGACGCAATGGATACCAGTACCCCACCCACATAAAATCATCAAATTCGGGATGATTAGTGGTTTCAAAGTCAAGTCGACTCTCATCCGAGGTTAACTTCAACAAATACCATTTCTGTTTCTGGCCAATACACAATGGAACACTATCATGACGAATGTAGCGACTCGGTAAGCGATACCGCAACCAATTTTTGGTTGAGCCCAATACTTTTACATCTTGGCGACTGAGCCCGATTTCTTCGTACAATTCACGAAACATGGTTTCGTCGGCGGTTTCACCTTCATTAACGCCCCCTTGCGGGAACTGCCATGAATTCTGCCCGGCACGACGTGTCCAAAGTAACTGACCAGATTCATTACAGACGATTATGCCGACATTGGCACGAAATCCTTCTGAATCAATCACTTATAAATACCAGTTAAATTTTTGTTAAATTAATTCAACCACAAGTTTTACTATTCAGCAAACAAAAATGTGTGAATTCTCGAATTCAGCAACGTGAACAAATATTCCCTCGCACATCCTCTGTTTGGCGAGCCCCATTGCGCAGTCGCCGCTAGAGCCACCCAAGTAACTGCCATCATCGGTTGATTTCGATTACAATCCAAGCTTTGAGCCACCCTCAATTCATAACGCTACGGCTGCTATCATGATAACTTTGGTTGCTGACAAATGAGTGCAATACAACCGCCCACCAGCACAGCACAACTAATGCAACGGGCTGAAGCGCTTGCTGGACACTCGCTTGGCGAACTGGCCGAACAGTTTCGCGCACAATTGCCTGACAACCTCTTGTTAGAAAAGGGCTGGATTGGTCAATTTTTGGAACATTTGCTCGGCGCTAGCGCAGGCTCATTACCGCAGCCCGATTTTCCTGAGCTGGGTGTCGAGCTCAAATCGATACCCGTCGACGCTCGGGGCAAGCCATTGGAGTCAACCTTTGTTAGCGTTGTGAATTTGCAACAGCCCCATCTAGAATCTTGGCACACCAGCGTGGTTCGACTGAAACTCTCCTGCGTCCTTTGGTTACCAATACTGACCGAACGCCACCAACCGCTGACTGCCCGCAGGATCGGTATGCCACTACTTTGGCGTCCCAATCAAGCACAATGGCAAATACTACAAAGTGACTGGGAGGAAGCCATGGAAAAGGTTTGCTTGGGGCAGTTTGATAAGCTGAATGCGCGCTTTGGAGAAGCGTTACAAGTACGTCCGAAAGCCGCCAATTCACGGGTATTGACCACGGTAACTGGACGCGATGGTGAGCCAACACAAACTCTTCCGCGTGGCTTTTATTTACGCAGCGGTTTTACCCAAACGATCTTGCAATCATTAGCATACTAAATGGCGACTCTGCCTCCGCGCTGATGCTTGCTATTTTAGCTAAAAAGCTCCACCATTGTGGCATCTATCCTTAAGCTACAGCTGGTTGAATTATGCCGCGGTTCATTTTATTTTTTTTATTGTTCATGGTATCAACTCTGCAAGCCAAAGTTGACTTTGCCGAGCCCATTGATAGCGACAATGTCCAGCAGCAAGGCGCGGAACTCAATCGTATCGAGTCCAAGCTTAAGCAATCACTTTCAGAGCAACAACTGCAAGAAGTTTTGTTGACGATTAATCAGTCATCTACCCGTATCAATAACTGTATTGCAAACATTGAAGGTCAAAAGTCAGAACTAACCGCCGATACTGATGCCGAGTTATTGAGAGACTGCCAAAATTTAAATGACCAAGTGACTGAACTGCGACAGTCTCTTTATAAACAATTAAACCGATTTTCTTTTGAGCGTTACAAGTCACGACATCAAAGCTTGCTTAACGCAACATCACCAATGGCCGAAGCGGTTCCAGCCTCAACTCTCATAACCATTGACCAATTGACTGTCCCTGTAGCGATTTTCTTTTTTTATATTGTGGTGTGGCTATTACTACGATTTTTAAGTCAACGATTCGAATATTTTTCACGCTATTGGCTTACCAGTATGATTTTGGCAACAGGCTTTACCGGGTATCTTCTGGTTTGGTTCTTTGGCACGCAAACCACTATTACTATTGAGTACTGGTACGGAATCATAATTTCAAGCCTACTATTTTTTAGTTGGCAACATAAATTTAAATGGTCACTTTTTTTTCGCACTTCTTTTTGCGCCGGCTATATTGCGCTTACTCACTTACATCTAATTCCGGTAGACCATAAAGTTTCGGTCATAACACCGTATTACTTTGACGCGCTCAATTTGGCGATCTGGTTACTATGCTTTCGTTGGTTACTCAATGATATATCGCGAGTAGCTCTTTGGAGTTTAGTGTCTATCGGAGCGCTGCTAGTGCTACTTGATGCTTATGGTTATCATGCCATCAGTCACCAAGTCGTTTTATCATTGCTAGTAGTGCGTTTAAGCTGGCAAACCGTGCAATTAATTTATACTGCTTTACCTTCTTTAATTAGTAAAGCCTATCATTTATTTGGCTTACTTAATTGGGTAAAACAATCGAATCAGAATTTAAGTGAGTTACCGGGACGCGCTTGGGTAAACTGGGGAATTTCGACCGCAGTATTTATCGCTGTTTTTGTCACCCAACTTCCATTAATTGGCCTACCCGTTTACTACTCGGAGCAGCTAAGTTACGCCATTAACAATAGCTTCTCTCTTGGTACCATTAGCATTTCTATCGACTCAATTGTTAGCGGCATTATTATTTTTGGCCTTTTACTGAGTCTATCCCGATTATTTCAAAACTATTTAGAGCATCGTAAATCACAGCACAAAGATGCGAGTGCTGATGAGGCAGTCGGGTCTATTTTTTGGTATGCCGCGGTCGTGACTTCAGCCTTAGTTGCATTGTCGGTGGCCGGGTTTAGTGTGCAAAATTTAGCGTTAGTAGCCGGAGCTTTCTCTATCGGCATTGGCTTTGGGTTACAGAATATTGTGAGTAATTTTGTCTCTGGTTTAATCTTATTAATTGAACGACCAATAAAGAAAGGTGACTGGGTAGTCATTGGCAGCACAGAAGGATTCGTAAAAAAGGTAAGCATTCGTGCAACCGAAATTCAAACTTTTGATCGTGCCGATATCATTGTGCCTAATTCCGATTTAATAACCAACCAGGTTACCAACTGGATGCTTAACGACAGTGTCGGTCGCATTAAAATTCCAATCGGTGTCGCTTATGGCAGTCCAACGGATAAAGTAAAAGAGATCTTAGTTAAAATTGCGAAAGGTCATAAAGATTTAATACAAGATGATGCCAAACATCCTATTCATATAGTGTTTAGCAATTTTGGTGACAGCAGTTTAAATTTTGAGATTCGCGCGTTTCTTCGTGATATTGCTAATATTCATCGCGTACGCAGCGAGATTAACTTTGCCATTGATAACGCGTTTCGAGAAAATAATATCGAAATACCTTTCCCGCAGCGAGACTTGCATATTCGCAGCGATGACACACGTAAGGAATAATTATGTCAACCGGTGATTCATTTTTACTTTGTCAAGCTAACCAATGGCAAACTGAAAGTCTTGATAAGTTCGCAGGCAGTGATCGCCCTGTATGGGCGGTGATTAATTATCGGGAAAAGGCACTCAGTGAGCGTATTATTAATGATCTCGAGTTATCGGAAGTTCATCAACAAGCTCTGGTCGACCCTGATATACGACCGCGCCTCTGGCAAACTAAAAACCATCAAGTTCTGCTTTTTATTCGAGGCATTAATTTAAATCCTGATTCAGAGCCGCAGAACATGGTCAGTCTCAGAATATTTTTTGATGGCAAGCGGCTCGTGTGCTTTCGCAATCGAAAGCTGCAAGCCATTTCTTTTATGCGCGAGCAATTGGTCGCTAGTCAAATGCCCATCGATGACCTTTTCGCTCGCTTACTTAATGAAGTCGTGGTACGTATCGAGCAACAAATTATTTCACTAGCCAACACTTTAGATAACATCGAAGAGCTATCCGAACAAAATCAGAATATAGATGTTGATGGCGTTGAAAGTACGCGTAAAATTGCAGCTAAATTATGGCGCTACATAGCACCACAGCAAGATGTATTTCGCAAGCTTGCGCAATCCAATGCGCCTTGGATAACCGACCAACTACGCGACCAGCTGCTGGAGATAGAAGATAACATTACTTATCAAGCTGAGGAATTAGCGTTAATTCGAGAGCGCTGTCAGATGTTGGAAGATCGAGTGGATAATCAACTAAACCAAAAAGTTAATCGCAACTTATATTTAATTTCAATTATAACCGCGATTTTTCTACCAATTTCATTTTTAACCGGATTATTCGGCATCAACATTGGCGGCATGCCTGGCGTAGATAATAACCTATCGTTTTGGTTTTTTTGCGGATTACTCCTAGTTTTGGCGCTCGTTGAAATAATCTATCTAAAGAAAAAACGTTGGTTTTAAAACCGCTTCGCGACTACCGCACCAAATTTTTAGAATCATAAAATTCTTGAGTTAGATGTTACTTGCACTAAAAATTGTTGAAATCATTAGATGCAGGAAACTAGTGGTGCGGTTTCGACTTAATTCTTCGTTTGCGCTTGCTCATCTTGATCAAGGCGTTTGCTCAACCGCCGCATCTCTTTGCGAAGGTGCATAATTTCATTGTATAAAATTTCCCGTTCGTCGTGCGCTTCGGCAATAACCTGTCGATCCGATTTCCCTTGTTCCATTTCATGTTTGGTCTGCATCGCATTGACCACCACGGCAATAAACAAGTTGAGCATGGTAAAAGTTGCAATAAGAATAAATGGAACAAAAAACAGCCATGCCATTGGCTGTTGTTCCATAACCGGCCGCACAATTCCCATCGACCAACTTTCTAAAGTCATGATTTGAAATAGGGTATAGAAACTCTTGCCCATTGTTCCAAACCATTCTGGAAAGTTTTCGCCAAACAAAGTCGTAGCCATTACCGCAGCAACATAGAATATAAGAGACAGCAACGCCACAATTGCACCCATTCCTGGCAGCGATTGAATCAGGGCCGATACGACGGCACGCATGCTCGGTGCCACCGATACCAAGCGCAGTACCCGCAATACCCTAAGGGCCCGTAAAATTGCAAAGGGTCCGCTGGCCGGAATTAACGATATGGTAACCACCACGAAGTCAAATAGGCTCCATGGATCACGGAAAAAAGCCCACCGATAAACAATCAAACGCAAAACAATTTCAATAACAAAAATGGCCAATATGAGTTGATCAATAATTGTCAACCAAGTACCAAATTGAGCGGTAATTGATGCAGAAGTTTCAAGCCCTAAAATAATTGCATTAAGTATAATCGCAACAATAATAAAGTTTTGAAAACGACTGTTTTCAATCAGCTGTTTTAACATTGTAAAACTCCTTCATGTACAACTTTAGCTCGCGCTTGCCGACGCCTTGTCGGCGGTTAAAACATTAAATTTACGTAAATACCAGATCAATCCAGCCGCGCGGGTCAACATAAACCCGTAAAAAGCGATCCACAACCCATGATTGCCGATGAATTTTACCGTAAAGGTAAGTGGTATGAATACTAAAAAAACCGCCACAAGCATCGAGTTACGCATCGCAGCGGTTGCCGTTAAGCCAATAAAGATACCATCGAGCCAGTAACTCCATACCGCTATAATGGGTATAAAAATTAAATATAAAAGGTAGTCGTTAGCCAATTGATTTACACTGGGAATAGAGGTCATTAAATCGATTAGCCAGCCTCCTGTTAACGCAAATACAACAGTAAAAAAAACACTGCACAGCAAGGACCAAAAGCCAGAAACATTGACGGCTTGCCAAAAAGCATGAGAATTACGCGCGCCAAAAGCTTTCCCAGCCATTGCTTCGACTGCATTGGCAAAACCATCGAGTCCATAAGCCATTATCATCACAAAATTCATCAGCACCGCGTTGGCTGCCAGCACGGTGTCACCCAAACTTGCACCCACCGCCGTTTGCACATAAAACACCGCTTCTAGCGCTAGAGTCCGAATAAAGATATCACGATTAAGTGCTAGTACTTGCCACAAAGCAGCGGGCTCAAACCATGACTGAGCCGGATCCGCAAGCGGCATTTGTCGCAATAAACGCACGATGACCCACAATCCGATGACTAAGCCAATATAATCAGCAATCAGGCTAGCCCAGGCAGCCCCTTCAATGCCCCAGTTCCAATACACCACAAATAAAATATCGAGCGCGATATTCACTAAGTTACTCACCACTAGGATAAGTAATGGCATCTTCGCGCGATGTAGCCCCAATAGCCAACCAACAAAAACATAGCGCAGTAATAAAGCCGGTAAGCTCCAAATGCGAATATCAAAATATTGCTTGGCATAAAACAGCACCTCTGTACTGGCTTGCATAAAATGGGTTGCCAGCTGCCAAATAAAACTTTGTGTTAGCAGAATTACCGCACTTAAGGTTAACGCAACTAACAAGGCATTAAACAGAGACTGCCGCATGGCAAGAGGATCATCTTTACCGGCCGCTTGCGCGGCAAGCCCGGTCGTGCTCATTCGCAGAAACCCCATCGCCCACATCAGCATGGTAATGATTAGCGAGCCGACTGCTGTGGCACCTAAGAAATGCGCTTCACTTAAATGCCCCATAACCGCGGTATCCACCAAACCGGTGATCGGCACCGTAAGGTTGGTCAATATCATCGGGATGGCAAGGGCCAAGGTTTGTTGATGCGTTGATTTTTCACGCAAGTAGCGCAACATGAATCATCCTATTTATGTGGTCCAAGATAGCCGCTGCCGGCCAGCGTCACCTTCGATAAAGGGGGGATTTAACCACAATCTCAATAATTCGACTAATATTGACATTAAAGTAGGTCGGTTAAGCGCCGATAATTATATTTAAGTCAATACGACAAGGATTGCTCGTGAATCTCTCTACGATAGTGGGCGTACTGGTGGGATTAGCCATCGTCGCCGTGGTCATCGCTTTTACCGCGATTGACGCCCTCGCCTTTTTGAACCTCCCAGGACTCATCATCGTCCTTGGCGGAACCTTAGCAGCCACTCTAGTCAGCTATCCATTTAAGGAGTTCGGTCGTCTGTTTAAGTTGCTCGGCCTAGTACTGTATGACAACCACCTCAACGCACAACGCCAAGTTGATGAAATTGAGCAATTAGCGCGAAAGTGGTTTCGCGATGACATCCGCGGTGTCGAGAGTGATCTCGATTCAATCAATAACACTTTTCTTAAAACCGGCGTACAACTGGTGATCGACAAAACGCCGTTGCCGGACGTGATTGATTTATTACATTGGCGCATCACGAGACTACGAACTCAAGAGCAAGCCGAAGCACAAATGTTTTTATCCATGGCCTCTTATGCGCCGGCTTTTGGCATGCTCGGTACCTTAATCGGCCTGATTAATATGCTCACTATAATGGATAATCGCAACTTTTCCGAAATTGGCTTTCACCTTGCCATTGCACTGGTAACCACCTTTTATGGCCTGCTGTTAGCCAACCTGATCTTTAAACCGGTAGCAACCAAATTAGAGCGCCGCACCGAACGCCGTGTCATGTTGATGACCATGGTAATGGAAGGTATCACTTTAATGAGTCAACGGCGCACGCCCTCGTTTATTAAAGCCACCTTAGAATCCTTTATCGCACAACACGAGGATGAGTTGCATCAACCGGTCGCGCTCGATGAATTGGATGAGCCGAATTTACGCTCGCAGCGACTGATGCAAAATGCCGACCGCGAGTTAAACCAACGCATTGAGCCACAAGACACTAGCTCATCATGAAATCGACTCCGAATGCCCACAAGCTGCATCCGATAGAGCAGCTCCTGACTCAGGGTAAAAAACATAACAATGACGATCATTGGTTATTGCCTTATTTGGACGTATTTATTCTGCTGACCATGATGTTTATCGTGTTGCTCGCGATGTCGAGTACCGAAATTATTGACAATGAAAAGCAGCTCAATAAACAGCAGGCCACCATAAAGGCGCTACGCGACGAGATTGAACCGCTGCGGCAAATTGAAATGGATGGGCGCTCGAGTTTAGTGCTAGAACATTGGCAAGAGCGCATTCACCAAGTACTTGATTCGCTGAAATTGCGCGACGACATTGCGCTTTCGCTGCAGGATGAGTACATCGCTCTGGAAATCGATGACCGTTTATTATTCGATTCCGGGCGTGCTGAGTTAAAGCCAGAAGGGCGCCAGGTGTTGCAGAATTTATTACCCGTTTTTGAATTAGCCGCAGGGACGATTTTAGTTGAAGGCCATACCGATAATCAGCCGATTAACACCACTGCATTTCCATCCAATTGGGAACTCGGTGCTGCCCGCGCTGCAAGCGTTGTCCGCTTTTTAAATCAACAAGGCATGGCGTCCAACCGCTTGATGGCCATTAGTTATGCCGATACCAAACCGCGCGCTGCTAACGATACACCAGCAGGACGACAGCAAAACCGCAGGGTGGCGATGTTATTGAGAATGCCAGACAACGAATAAGACTATCGCGGCGCTTTGCGGTTAAATTGCTTTAAAATTCGCGCGCGCGCTTTATCGTACTCTTGATCGTTAATCCAACCTTGTTGATTAAGCGTTCGATGCCAACGAGTTTCTTCAGCAAAAAACTGTGACGACGCCGGTAAGGTATTGGTTTTTATTTTGTCTTCCAGCTTGGCTAGAAAAGCCTTAAGGCCTTTTTTATCGCGACAGCGATGATTAAGAATAACCAACGGCGCTTTCCCAGAGCGTGACAGGAATAGGCTCATTTCCCGATAACCAAAATAATGCGCGCTAAACAACAAAGCACTGAATAACCCGGTGCCCGCGGATAACAGGTAGTCATGTAGCACAGCACCCATCATCACACTGGCGAGACCGGTGGCCAATGCTCCAATGAAAATCATCCAAGCGGTGCGCTTAATTCGCTGGGGCTTCGCTTCGAGCAAACCAACGTGAAACGCGGTCACCTTAGTGTTGCGCTTACTCTTGTGCGTGCGACTGATTTCTAAGAAACAGCGATCAAAAAGACGAAAGCGATATTCAAAAGGCGAGAACCGCGGCTGTAAATGGTACTCATATTCAAATACTCGCGAAGCTTCCGGCTGCGGTGTTAACAGCTCAGTTGCTTGTTGCGGACTCTCTAATATGATGTCTTCTACCATACCGCCACGGGGATTATTGACCCAACTCTGATTTTCCATCGTTTAATCCTACACCACCATCGAAAAGTTTGCCTAAATGCAACGCTTGATCCGACCTTAATGTAACGGATTGCGATGTTTCGGGCTGTGATAGCGGTCAATTTTCGGTCATGTTGTCCGTTGCAGCCGCATCAACAGCTGCGAACAATTTGTCACTCCCCGCACCACAAGCGATAATCGATCGCATCATCGACTCAACCGTTGCTCCAGGAATCACCTCGACCAACTCTGGCGGTACATGATAGATATTGCCCGACGTAGGGTTAGGCCCAGTTGGCATAAAAATCGTTACCCAACCATTTTGATGGCGCGCAGTGGTAATCGCAGTCACAGTGGTTGGGCTGTCGCGCCCAAATAATTGCACCCGCACCACTTCACCTTTTGCAAAAGGCGAGGACTCTGGATCGCCAACAAACTGGCCAATAATATCTTTGATCAGGCGATAACCAGGCGCTAACTTTACTAAATACTGATCAAACCGAGCATGCAGCCATTGGCCCACTTTAGTCGAAACGAGCGTCCCAATGGCAAAGCAAAGCGCTAAAATCAACACAACCACTACCAAATCTGCCACCAGCTCTGGCATTGCATAATGCACAATCATCCAGTTCGTCGCCGGTTGAATTAAGTCAGTGATCAGAAAAAATAACCAACGAAAAACAAAGTACAAAATAACCAGTGGCATAATAACTAATAAGCCACCGATTAATGAGCGCTTGATAAATGCCCGTGATTTCAATCGAATCCCCTTAAATTATTGTGTTGATCGCATGTTGATTTCGACCATTAAATCAGCCGCAATCGCCTCCAACGCGGTTTGAATTTCGGCAATATCTAAATCTAATGGTGCGGCAGCAACAATAGCCGCCTTAAACAATTCACCGCCACTCATCGGTGCGGGCTCTATTGTAGAGTTTAGCGATTCAACATTCACCATTACCCGCGATAAGGCATTAGTAATTTCATTAACGATACCCGCTTTGTCATTCCCCACAATCTCAATGTCAAACTTATGATAATCACGCGGGGCATCGGCAAGAATCTCGGCTCGTATATCAAGGGTCAGCTCACTCAATTGGTTAAGCTCAGCAAACGCTGTATCAAGCTTCGTGGCTGGAAATTCCGCGAGGATAAGTCCGGCAAACTTCCCACCAAGGTGTGACAAGTGACTCTCGAGCCAATTGCCATCTTGATCCCGCACAACTTGTGATAGTCGTTGCACGATACCAGGCCGATCATCACCAAAAACAGAAATTAAAAGCTTAGCAGTCATAGTCCTATCCCTATATTGATTGCTACAATACCCTCGTTGCGAACGTTTTGAGCAGAGGCACCATGAGTTTAGCGAAGTTATACCTAAAAAAGAATGAAGAAAAGCGAATTAAAGGCGGACACCTGTGGATATACAGTAACGAAGTCGATACCCAGCAATCGCCGTTAAAGCAGTTTGCAAGTGGCGAAACCGTAGAAATTGTTCAGCATTCCGGCAAGAGTCTTGGCATTGGCTATATTAATCCAAACAATTTGTTGTGCGCACGGCTGTTATCACGTGACCCGCAGGTGACCATTGATAAATCGTTTTTTGTTCATCGCTTCAATATTGCCCTGTCTCTGCGCCAAAGAATCTACGACAAGCCATTTTATCGCTTAGTATTCGGCGAAGGCGACGAACTACCTGGTCTCATTGTCGACCGATTTGGTGAACATCTTGTGGTACAAATCACCACGGCGGGTATGGAACGCTACGTTGATGATATTTGCCAAGCTTTAGAAAAGGTCTGTAAACCTCAGTCAATTCTTTTGCGCAATGATAGCAATGCTCGTGATGCTGAGTCGCTCAGCCGAGAAAACCGTCAAGCTTTCGGAGTCACACCGGCTTCGGTCATTATTGAAGAAAATAACACCGAATTTGCAATACACCCTTTTGACGGGCAAAAAACCGGATGGTTCTATGACCATCGCAGCAGTCGCCAACAAATTAACCAATATGTAAAAGGCAAGCGCGTTTTAGATGTTTTTAGTTATATTGGAGCGTTTGGGATCCAAGCTTTAAAGCATCAAGCTAGCGAACTTTGGGCGGTAGATATTTCCGCTAAAGCACTCGATGAACTGGAACACAATGCAACACTTAACCAGTGCGACGATAAGTTAACGACCATCGAAGGTGACGCTTTAACCGCCTTAAAGCAACTCAAGCAAAATGGCGAGAAGTTTGATGTTGTTATCGTTGACCCGCCAGCTTTTATTAAACGCAAAAAAGATCATAAAGCTGGTTTAAATGCCTATCGAAAAATTAATGAAGCCGCCATGCGCCTATTGGAACGAGATGGTATTTTGCTAACCGCTTCTTGCTCCATGCACTTAAAATCAAGCGAGTTGTTAGACATAGTTAGAAGTGCCGGTCGCCATTTAGAAAAACGTGTACAAATTATCGAGCAATGCCACCAAGGAGTGGATCATCCGATTCACCCAGCTATTGCCGAAACTCAATATATCAAAGGGTATATTTGCCGCGTTCTATCCGCTTAGAGGGTTAACTCGCGCCTGAGCCAAAGTACTTTTCAATGACCTCAGAAATGTCGTGGTCGCTATAGGGTTTATTAATTTGATCATCCATTCCTATTTCAATCACTTTATTAAAGTGTTCTTCAAAAACATGAGCCGTTACCGCCAAAATTAACTTGCGCGGTAACTTATTTTTGAGTTCGTAATCACGAATCATTTTGGTCGACTGGTAACCGTCCAAAACTGGCATTTCACAGTCCATTAATACAAGATCAATTTCTTCATGATGTTGGACAAAATACTCGAATGCTTCTTGGCCATTAACTACATGATGCAAACTATGCCCAAGTTTATTAATAATACTTTTCAACACCAGAAAGTTTACTGTATTGTCTTCGGCAGCAAGGATGTTTAACTCTCGATAAGGTTGCTTCATAGTTTCACCACTGGGTAATGAAGTAGCGTTCAATTGAGCAGATTCAAACGGTATGCTGACATAAATCGATGTGCCTTTATTCAGCTCAGATTCAATCGCTATATGCCCTTTAAGACGGGTAATTATTTCATTCGAAATATGTAATCCTAATCCAGCACCGTCAACTCTTTCCGGCGCGCTCATCATAACTTTCTCAAAAGGCTCAAGTAAACGACTAATGTCTTTTTGAGCAATACCACGGCCACTATCTTTTATCGCGATCAATAAGGTATTCGACTCGCACTCGACCAGCATTTTTATATTACCATGGTGTGTAAACTTAACGGCGTTATCAAGTAAATTAGCAACTACCTGCTTTACCCGCTCGCCATCCGTCATAATAAAGTTAGGAACATCATCGGCAATAATCAGCTCGCCGGTCAATTTTTTATCTTGCATTTGTACGCTGGCCAATTCCCATGTTTCGTGTAGTAAACCGTGAATATCAACATTGGTTTTTTGCAGGATAAACTCGCGCGAATTAAGATTGGACATTTCGAGTAGATCATTGACTAAATTTAGTAATGACGCACCACAACTTTTTATGATTCGATTTAGTTTACGTGCCGCTTCATCCGGCAAGTGCTCAGTTAACATATTAGAGACACCAATAATACCGTTTAGCGGTGTACGCATCTCATGACTGACCTTCGCTAACAAGCGTGATTTTGCTTCGTCGCGCGCGACAATTTTTTCATGCTCATGACGCAGTTGGTAAAAACGAACTGAACTAAACCAACTCATGACAACAAAGTGCAGCACAATACCCACTTTAAAAATTGTCCAACGGCTATCAAGAGAGATATCAATTAAACCAAAAATACCTACAATGGTATAAAGACATACTCCGCACCAAATCAACCATGCCAAGAAAAAATAACGTGCATATTGATTACTGGCAAACCAACCGAAATATCCAGACACCAATAATATTAAAACGCTTTGAAATAACATTAACGCCATTGCGCCTTGAATATAATACGCTGGATCGACCCAAATCCGGGCCACAATCCAAATCAAATCAACCAACACCAGGCAGCCAACAAATAAATTTAATGGCTTGGAAATTTGTTGCACATGAATAAAGCGAACCATGTAAAGCAATGCAAACATTGATGCCACGACCAGACTTAACTGGCCAATTGCCAGAGCCATTTCAATGTGACTATTCAGTAACATAAACAAATAGCCATCGAGGAACAGAAAAAAGAACTGTACAGAAATTAGGAACAATAAATAAAACGTGTGTGTCGACTCGCGGTTAAACACCATTAACAATATTTGAATGATCGACAATGTCAGCAGCAAGCCATAAAAGAACATATCCCAACCAAGTTGCAAGGCATTATCTTTTGCTGCCAATGGCATGGGCTTAATAGTAGAACTTACATCAAAAACACCATGGTGGTTAACTTGCAGATAAAGATCGACTGATTCATCTTGCTTTAACTCAAACATAAAGTTGGCACTGGGGCCCCAAAGTTCGCGGTTAATAGCAATGGGAAAGTCGGCTCCCAGAGCTCGCTTTAACTTACGCCCATCGCTAAACACCAACCAAGCTTCAACACTACGCATCGACGCGTTCGATAAGGTAAACACCCAGCTACTTACAGTGGCGCGGTTATGCACTCTCAAATGTAACCAGTGTTCACGCGTAATCACGCCTAAAGTCGTACCGCCCGGTGGCAGCGCAGACCATTGCGTAGCAGGGGTTGTTGCGGCCTGTTCGAAAGACATGGGTTGCTCGGCTGGGAAAACCGCAAACCGATCGCCGACTTGATAAGCCATGGCAGCATCAAGCTCAAGCTTTCCAGCATAAGCTAGTGTCGCTGTTAGTCCGAGGAGAAAGGATAGTAAAACATTTCGCACTTAGGTTTATTTCATCTAATTTCTTTTATCTTAGTCTAGACGAATAATTCAAATGCGAAAGTCACGAGGACATAGTTTTAGCCGCTATTGTGCCTGCTTGAGAAGTTCGTTTACGGTATCAACCGAGCGCTTCACCACAGCATCATGCAAAGCTTGGCTGTCACTTTCCAATTGCACTTTCTGCGCCACCAAGCGAGCTTTGAGTAATTGCTCGAGCTCAGGTGACTTTTGCTGCTGTAGTAAGGTTAAATACTGAATGTTCTCACCGAGCACTTGTACCCGGTGACTGTTTAACAAGGATTGAGATTGGATGGCGGCTTTGGTTTGACCTTGCTGTAACCCATAGAAATAGCCTGCAACAGCGGCAGCAACCGCCAGTATAATCGAAAATACATATTGCATTACTGTCCTTCCTCTTTCAAATCGCGCCCTAACAACTGATAGGCTTGCTCAACCGGATCGGCGCCCTCATGAACGATTTTAAAAATCGCATTCGAGATGGGCATGTCGACTTGATGCTTCTTTGCCAAGAGTACAGCTTGATGCGCATTTTTCGCACCTTCCACAACCTGACCAATTTCAGCAATGGCTTGTTCCACCGGTATACCTCGACCCAAGGCCAGTCCAAAACGACGGTTACGTGATTGGTCATCGGTACAGGTTAAAATGAGATCACCCAACCCAGCCATTCCTTGAAATGTCTCCGGTTTACCACCAAGTTTAAGTCCCAAGCGCTGAATTTCGGCTAAACCACGAGTAATCAAAGCCGTGCGAGCATTCGCACCAAATCCCATACCATCGGCGATACCGGCGCCTACGGCCACAACATTTTTCAATGCTCCGCCAATTTGCACACCCACTAAATCGCAGCTGGTATAAACCCGAAACGCACTGTTAACTAAACGCTCAGTCATGTCCGCAGAAAGTTCTTCATTATTTGACGCCAAGGTAATGGCGGTCGGCATGGCTGTGGCGAGCTCTTTAGCGAAAGTCGGCCCGGAAAGTACCGCCATAGGGGTCGTCGGACCAAACTCGTCCGCCACCAGTTCATGCATAAAGCGGCCGGTACCTGGCTCTAACCCCTTACACGCCCAAACCAACCTGACATCGCTTGAAACCAGCGGCTTTAAGCTAGCTAAAGTGTCAGCGAAAGCGCCACTGGGGGTTACAATTAAGATATCACGCACACCGCTAACCGCACTGGCTAAATCAGCGGTTACCTCTAGGGTAGAGGGAAAAGGGGCATCGGGTAGGTAGTGCGCGTTACAGCGCTCTTGTCGCATGATCGCAACTTGTTTGTCATCGCGCGCCCACAAGCGCGTCGGATTGCCGTTTCCCGCGAGGAGAATAGCCAAAGCAGTTCCAAATGAACCGGCGCCGAGTACGGCGATTGGCGAGAACTGCTCTGGAGCACTCATAGAACTTGGAACTATTCTGCTGGCGCGTTATTTTCAGCTTGTTGTTGCGCTTGTTGCATTTGCGCGCGGAACAAAGCTTCAAAGCTAACAGGCGCTAAGTAAATCGGCGGGAAGCCACCTTTATTTACCAAGCTAGAAACAGTTTCGCGAACATATGGGAATAAAGTTTCTGGGCAGTAAGTGCTCACCAAATGGTGCAACTGGGCATCGTTTAACCCTTTAATGCCAAAAATACCCGCTTGTTGTACTTCAACCAAGAAGCCCGTTTTGTCACCGTGCGCGGCCGTCAAAGTTACACTGAGCACAACTTCATAAACGTCGTCGGCTAACTTGCGCGAGCGACTATTAAGTTCCATTTTAATTTCTGGTTTAAATTCTTGATCTTGAAAGATTTCTGGAACATTAGGCGCTTCAAATGAAATGTCTTTGGTATAAATTCGTTGAATCTGAATCTGTACACCTTCAGGAGCTTGAGCATTGTTTGCCATACCCTCTGGCTTTACTTCTACTTGATCTGTCATAACTAACTCTCTTAAATTATTAAAAAATTATAATGTCTTTCGACATGGCCAAGTGACCTTGGCAATTCCCTAAAACGATTAGCTTAGCCTTTTACCACAGGTAAATTTTCGCCAACCCATGACTGAAAACCACCCGCTAAACGAAAAACCTGCTCATAGCCGGCTTTCTTCAGCTTTGCCGCAGCGGGTCCAGCTTGAATACCGTTCGCGCAAACTATGATAATGGGTTTGCTTTTGAACTTTTCAAGTTCTTTTTGGCTCGCTTCAAATTTTGACTGTGGAATATTTTTCGCGCCCGCTATATGGCCTTTATTAAAATCAGCGATCGGCCGCATATCAACCACCACAGCATCTTCTTTATTGATCAAATACGTGACTTGTTGCGACACAATGGCTTTCACGCCGTTCTTCATGTGCTGAATTTGAGCCAGCAGCAACAAAATCGCAAGAATAATCCAAGCCGAAGTTAACACCGGATGGTTAGTAAGAAATGTAATTAATGAATCCATGATATGTGTCTTAGTCTAAACTTAAGAAATGACGTCGGGGAGGCATTATGCGCAAAAATTGCGATAGGTGCAAAAGATGCTGTAAATAGTTGGTTTTACAGCATTATTATTCCACTATCGCAAGGCTTTTTGACTTAGTTGACTGCGCTTTGCGGGGCAACAGGTGCCACAATCAGTGTAGCGCCTTTAATACCGGTTACCTCCACTTGAGTTCCCTCTGCACAATCTTCGCCTTCCACGCGCCAATAAGTATCATCCAATTGAATTCGGCCATGGCCGTTTTTCAATGGCTCAATTAATACTGCGCGGCGGCCAATCAGCGCAGCAGAGCGCTGATTGAGCGTTGAGTACTCTTCATCAACATCATCCCATCCCTTACTTTTTGACCAATGTCGCCATGCGAAAAAAGTCACCAGTGACATACCACCAAAAATTAGAAATTGGGCTTGCCAACTAAGACTCGGAAATAACCACTCCAAAGCACTCACCACTAACGCCGACACCCCCATCCAAAGAAACAGGGTACTCGGTGCCAGCATTTCTAGAACTAGCAAAATGCACCCAAGGCTTAGCCAGTGCCAGTACTCCAGTTGACTGAATAACTCAAACATCGCGCCACCTCATCTAGTTTGATTTAAAGGCGTTTTTAGCAAGCTCAGCTATACCACCGATTGAACCAATAATCGAAGATGCTTCCATCGGCATGAAGACCAGTTTTTCATTTGGCGACTGAGCAAATTTACCTAATGCTTCGACGTATTTTTGCGCCACAAAATAATTGACGGCATTAATGTCGCCTTTGGCGATGGCGATCGAGACGACTTCCGTCGCGCGCGCTTCCGCTTCAGCTAACCGCTCGCGCGCTTCAGCTTCCAAGAATGCCGCTTGGCGCTCACCTTCTGCGCGGCGAATTTCCGCTTCTTTGGCGCCTTCTGCTTTCAATATTTCGGACTGTTTTTCACCTTGTGCTTCTAAGATATGAGCACGTTTGATTCGTTCTGCTTTCATTTGTTGCGCCATTGCGTCGACCAAATCCCGGGGTGGCAAAATATCTTTAATTTCGATGCGTGTAACTTTAACGCCCCATGGATTGGTAGCTTCATCGACAATGGTTAAAATTCGTGCATTAATTTGATCCCGCTTCGATAGCATTTCGTCAAGGTCCATGCTGCCGAGTACCGTTCGAATATTGGTCATTACCAAGTTTTGCATCGCACGCGTCAAATCGTTTACTTCATAGGTAGCTTTCGCAGAATTAATTACCTGATAGAAGCAAACCGCATCGATGGTCACTGTAGCATTGTCTTGTGAAATGACGGATTGCTCTGGAATATCCAAAACCTGCTCCATCACATTAACTCGCGCGCCAACTGTTTCAATGAGCGGGGTGATCCAGTGTAAACCGGGGCTCAGTGAACGGCTAAACTTGCCAAATCGTTCAATGTTGTATTGATATCCTTGTCGAACTTGCTTTACGCCTAGAAACAGTAAAACAATCAAAAAGCCCAAAATAAAATAAACAACTGTTATTGATTCAATATCCACGGCATTCCCTCTTTAAGTAAGCCTTATAATTAGCCTCCTCCTAGTCATTCTCTGACATAATTTATTACGCAAAAAAAAGCCCAGGATATCCTGGGCTTGAAATTAGTCGCGGCGACGTCGGCGCAGCGGTACTAACAGCAACAATCCGATTACCCAAGCGGGAGCACTACCGGCACCAATGCCAAATAATAAAATGGCAGCCAATCCCAGTAATAGCTTTTCCGCCTCGTCGCGACGCTCATCGTCGCGTGTCGGAATATCTTCACAGACACTCGGCGTAGAGGTTTCAATAATCCAAGAGTTGAGCGTTCCTACATCGTCTGCGGCATTATCGGAGATAGATAACACCCAGTCGCCGTTGAGGTCTTGACCGTCAAAAGCACTGAGGCTTTCTGCGGGCACAAAATCGGTCGGGAAATACCCCACAATATTGGCCACCGCTTCATCTCCGTCAGGGCTTTTTAAGGTTACCACCGTTCCCTCTGGCGAGGTCAGCTGAATGGTTAGGTCACCCCGATAGCTATGGCTAATATCAAGGTAAATGCGAAACAAATCATCGACCCGAGTGCCCGCTCCGCTTACTGTTATAGTTTGACGGATACCCGCCGGATCATTATCCGGAATCGCGGTCGACTCTGAGGAAGCGGTTGAGTTTAATTCGCGTTCGCCAAGGTTAAAAGTAACCGTAAAATTATCAGTCAACGGCTGTGCCGGATCAGTCGCCAGCTCATAATTCACGGCATAGCTTAAAGAAACATCATTGCCACAAGCTAGGCCTTCGTTAATCTTAAATTGAAAATCATCGATATTAGAACCAGTGGCAAACCCGGATAGGTTCTCGTAGTCACTGACATCTTGGAGGATCGCAATGGTATTAGCGGCGGAACTCAGTTCACCGGAGACCGCGGTAGCTGAATAAATGTTTGGATTGGTTAGGGGTAGTTTAATCGATACCGTCTCACCCGGATCCGCTACACCATTGATCCCCGCTTCCGTATACACCACCGCTTCAAGCGCAAGCGCCTGGGTGCCGAGCATATTCATTTGCTCAAACCACTTGGCAAAAGTTTGCGCGTGCGGACCATTCGGATAAAGCGCGTACGCGGTACGCACAATTGAGTCGGCCATGTCAGGCATGGCGATGCCATAGCCCAAACCAAATTGCGCCTCAATAATAATTTGATCCACCTCAGCGCGCTCGACTCCGGCATCAACCAGCTCTAACATTGCTTGGTAAATCGGTGTTGACCATAACTCATCAGAATAGTCAGGTTGCCCGTCGATCATTTCATGGGCTTCATAAGTCTGGGTGGGATCATAACGATAGTCGACCCGATCGAGGACCCGGCCAGGCCAATATTCATTATGTCCATCCCAAGTAAAAACCCAGGCAGGATTAAACGTTGCGCCATTGGTTTTGCCTAAACTGTATGAGGCCGCCCAATAGTCACCAAAACCTTCACCAATTGCCCCAGTATCACCACCGCCCCACTGCGGATTGATATCCATATGAATGGCATGGCCATACTCATGTATGATGACATCGGCATCTTCGTTGTCCGGCACTCCGCCGTGGCCAAAAGCTAAGCGGTTATCAATCGGATTAAAATAAGAGTTGTCATCACCATTTGCCGCATCGGCATCAACCTCAATGGATCCGCCCTGAATGGCTCTATCGCCAGTAAAACCGAGATCACGTAAATACCGTTGATTTTCATCAATATGGTAGTATGTCATCGCATCGTAAAACGTGGCTTCTCCACGTTTACCGACCCAGTTCCCGTCAGCTGTAGTCGTCGGTCGTGTGGTGGGGGCTTCAAAGTCAATAATTTGTACATAGGGTCCTATAAGCGCAAAGGTACCGTCTACATCGTCGAGCGTAATGTCGCGTAAAACCCGTGTTTGATAGGCTGGATCAAACAAAGCACTGGCCGAACGATCTTCGAGTGAAGCATCATTTAACGTTGTTCGTGGATCGGGATCGAATACTTGCCCAGTACCATCAACAATTGCCCGCGTGGCGGTGCTTGCTGTTCTTTGCTGCGCCATCTTAGTTTGTAATTGCAACTCGGCTTGCGCATAACTCTGACGCTTGCTCAAACCGTGACGAGCGGTTAACTTGCCGCCGATACCCAAAGTCGCAGAAGATGCTTTATGTGGTCGATCCAAACGTAATGCTCTAACGACTTTTCCGGATGACAATGCAACATATTGGCGCCATGCGCCCATTGGTTCTGACAAGGATAAATCTACCTGGTAAGCCAGCACCAACGATTTACCTTTTTGTAAGTACACCAACTCAACTTTCGGTAAGGATAAAAGTTCACCTTGCGGAACTAGATAATCCCACGCCTTGTTCACGGCCAGTTTTTCAGAGAAAGCCTTTTGACTGGGTGACTCAATCTCTAGCGCCGACAGCGACAAGGAAAAATCGTGCATTTTATACAAAGCGCCATTTTTGTGACTGAATGATGCCACCGCACCTTGTTGAACAATCGGAATACCCGCATAAGTTTGCTGTAAGTAGTAATGCTTTCCAAGCAGGCTCGATTTAACCGCCATTACCTGATAATCCAGCGCCGAGTCGAGCAATTGCTTTTGCTGCAAAGTCGTCACGACAGCGAAGCCTTTGGCCGCTTGCCCAGCGGAACTTTTCGCTGCTTGCGGCAAATAAGCTGGCGCTGAAAATTCTTCAGCATAGCGCACACTCGGCTCAGTGGTTTGTAACTTGGCATACAAAGGCGCCGCCAGTGTTAGAGCCACGCTGGTAGCAAGGGTCATAGGGGAAATGAGTTTTTTTCGCATAGTCACATCTTATCTATTATTTTACTGTTTGGACTGTCTTTCCCATCTTATACAGGGAAGCAAGAAGAAAGCAAAAAACCGTCGGTTATTTGCGCAATATTCACACTCTATTTCAGCGTTTTCAGATCCCTTTGCTGCGCCTGGCTTTCCTTAGCAAGCGTGCTGGTTTGATTGAGATAACTGGTTAGGGATACAAACTGGTAGTCTTTCCTAAGTTGCGGTAAGCGGCGTTCCAAAACATCCAAGGTATCTCGATAAGGATGGCCTATCATCACCACTACACCGCGTTTATCGGCTAGCGCTAAAGCTTTATTCAGCTGCTTTTCAACACTGGCCTGGTCACCTACGGGGTCGAGGAAAATATCACGCCCTACGGCACGAAGTCCCTGCTCGCTAGCTTGCTGCAATGCGACCGACTGGCTTGAAGTGCGACTGTCAACAAAATACAGCTGACGCTCTGCAGCAAACGCCATCACCCACTCCATTTGTTGCGGCAACGTCGTCAACAAACTTCCCATGTGGTTATTGAATCCACGCACGTGAGGAATATCACTTAAGTTTTCGAAAAACTTTTGTCGCAGTTCACTTTCGCTTAAAGACTGGGTTAACGCTTCTTCACGCAATAAGTCTTTGCGCGTGGTTGACTCCATTGGCAAATGCAACATCACTTCGTGACCCAATTGGTAGCCAGCTTGGGCAAGTCGACGGGCAAATGGCGTGCGTGGTAAAAAGGCTAGATTCACCGTCACAGGCAAATCGATGACCCGTTTGCCCAGGCGATAGTTGTCACCAATATCATCAATGATGAGCAATACTTTCGGCCGTTCTGGCTTGGCAACGGTCAAAGCCACTGGCATAACCGGTACTGGCTTAGGGGTCAACATCGGCTGAATAAAATCCGGTAAAGGCTTTGCTACTAGCGCACAGCAAGTCGCCAAGATCAGCCAGCAAACCACGACTTTTCGAAACAAGGTTATCATGTAAATTGAACAGCTCCGGGCGCTAAACCTTAATGCTAACGGGATCAGCGCCGCGCAATCAAGCTACTGGTTAACAGTTTCTTGAGCGTCTTGCAGCAGTAACAAACGCCCTGTATCGTCACGTTGCAACTGCCCGTGTGGTGCCAAAAATGCTTCCCAATTGGCTTTGCCTACGACGACCGGAATCGCAAATGCCCGAGACTTCATGACACCATCGACCATCACTTGCGCAGTAACACCAAGATAAGCGATCCCCTCTTGGGCAACAGTAAAGCGAATATTCAAGGGTGCCGAGCGACCTGAATCGCTCGACTTTAAGGTTGCCGAGCTCGTTTTCGCCATATTCAATACCCTTGGCGCCATATTTTCCAAGCCCACATTGATTGTTGAGAAGTTTTCAGGAAAGGTAAATCGTACGGTTAAATCCACTTGCTCTCCGACCTGTAGCGCGCGCTTAAACGGCTCATACTCAATGCCAATTGGGACTTGGCTTTTACCCGGTGATTGAAAGTGTTGTTGTACCGATGGTTTTGCTGCGACCAATGTTTCGCTCAATAACAATAAACCTATCGCGATAATAAATAGTTTTTTTGCAAGCATCATAAATAATCTCATAACGGCGTCACCGAAATATTAAAGCAGTTCAACCCGCCACCAGCTTCACTATCAACATTTAAATAATCATGCGCGTCGATCACATATTCGCCGGCCGCTAAACTTAAACTAAACGACTCGCTGCCGACGCCGCTCGAACAACCGTCGGACGTGCCATCACAGTTTAAACGTACGCCGCGGCGATAAACATAGAGATCCGGATCGCCGCTGTTATTAGTCGAGACCATTGAAAAGTTGTAAGCGCCTGCTTGACTAATGGTTAACGCAATGTAACGCCGTGCACCCAGTTTATTGTACTCATCACCACTGACTGCAAAGCTATTGTTACTGCACAGCTGTGGCGTGGCACCTGGAACCATGGCGGTGTAAATTGGCAACACGGTGGTTGCGTTGCCGGCGTTGTTTGTTTCGCTAGAACCATAAATATCGATGCTGCTCGACACCGTATTTTGGCCGCTAACAATGGCATCAATAGCAGCTTGGTCCGCGACATTTTCCTGCCGCAAGTAGTATATGAACGAAAATAACGTGGTAAATGCTTCCGTATTACTTTGCTCACCGGTCAACACCTGATAAATCGGAGCAAAGCCCATTGTGAGGTTGTCATTCCCATCATCATTAGCATCAAACAGATCGTAAAGAATGCTTTGCACACTGCCTTCGTTATACCAGCCAGCATTGGTTTGAGCGTTTGCTTCAATATCAATGGCAAAACCAGAACCTTGTTGGTTGCCGAGCGAGTCTCGATACAGCGGATCGTCCAGAGCCATTGCCGACCAAGCATTTCCCCAACCTTCACCAAAAGCAACGCGAGGATCAAGACGTTGGCCACCCGAATGAGAACCGCCGATACTATCCGCGCGAGCTAAACGATCTTCAAAATAATGCCCCCATTCGTGCACCACCACGTGGGCATCGAACTCGTCAGTATCGACATTTTCCGCACCCAAGATATAGATATTGCCATTGCTGTAGTAAGACGTGGTTATTTGACCCACAGATACATCGCCGGGAGTCGGTACATTATTGCGGCTCCAATTTAAGGTTAGAGGCGGTAGTTGAACCGTATTATCGACCGCAACAACCAGTTGAGCAGCAGTATAAGCATTATCTAAGATAGCGAATGGCGCTGAAACTCGGGTGCCGCTATAACTCGAACCACCCCAACCAGAACTGGCGTGTAAATCGCGTGTCTCGGCCGTTGCCGCCACGACGGCAACCGCCCCTTGCATCGAATATAAAGCGCCGCTATTAGTATTGTCGACCACCGAAATATCCCACGCCGGACTACCGGTCTGATTCGCTTCGGCCAATACTCGCACCCGCACCGCTAGATTGACGTTGGTATCAAGTTGGTAATTGCCGTTATCATCTGATTGAGTAACGTCTAATACACTGCCGCCGTTATCCACCAGCTGCACTGTCGCGCCACGAACCGGCTTCGACACAATCGAGTTATAATCAAGATTGCCCTGTTGCGAGTGGGTCACCGAGTCGTAAGTGATGGTTCCCGAAATAATCGCGGGATCGCCAGCCGGCCCACCGACCACTTCATCATCATTGGAGTTACTGCAACCGGCAAGCAAGGCGACTGTGATGGCGGCCAGCCAAGCAACTGCCG
>JABXHQ010000105.1 GCA_013373545.1 Gammaproteobacteria bacterium | reverse complement strand
GGGAGCGCTAATTTGCAAAAAGTGTTGAACTTGTTGTTGTCCTTTAAACTGTTCCGCATTGTTTTGGTATTCATCCCAAGCTGCATCGGGAATACGAATACCCGAGCGCATGGTGAGTGCCTGGTGCAGCGTTATTTTCTCGGCACCCGCGACCAGCTTTGATGGTTCTAAATGGTGTAAAAATTTGATTAGCGGTTTATGCAAATCGTCTTTGGATAAATAACCTAATTGGATGGCTCGTCCGACGGCTAGTGCGGTATAGGCTTTTGAAGCTGAGGCCTGTGGATGCGGAAGGTTAATACGGCCGCGGTTGTAGTAGGACTCAAACACTAATTTGCCTTGGTGCATAATCAGCAAACTATCAAATTTGCCATGTTTTTCGTTGGCGATTTCTTGCGCGAGTTGCTTAATCATCGCATGGTTGCCAAGTGATCCGCCAAGGGAGCCCGTTGTTAAACCATCTTTACGCGGTGTTGGTGAAGTGGTGATATAGGCCGGCTTTAGTAGCGGTACATCAAATACCGATACGTTCATTTCATCTTTACTCGCTTCCGGTGCTTGTGTGGCACTGGCCTTTGCCTCATGGCTAAAAAAGAATTGGCTGCTGGTTACGATTAACGCAGCAACTAAAAAATATTTTCGATTCATTGGGTGCTCCTGGGCGAAATAACATTAAGAAGGATTAAGCAAAACTAATAACGAAAGAGTGAACGTTAAATAACAATCATCCTCAATCAACAACCTGAGTGACTTAGGCAAAACTAAATACCATCAAGGTTTGGCTAATGTAGGTTTTTTGGCTGGCACGCGCTGGACGTTGCGCTGACGTTTGCCTGATTTTTCGCTGATTCTCACTACTAATGCGGTTTCCAGCGGAGCTGCAATTTGAAATAAAGTAATCGGGCGGTTATTCTAGCCTGCGCTTTTTTGCCGCCACATGGATTATTTTGCAAGTTTAATCCGGGCTTTTTAATCAAGCGTGTTGCAATCAGTCACCGTTTTAATGGATCACAGCACATGACACAGCAATACTGGATTGGCGGTTTTTTAATTGATCCCTCGCGCAATCAAATTAGTCAGAATAATCAGTCGCAAACCCTTGCTCCCAAAGCGTTATCGGTATTGACGTATTTAGCTGAGCGGCAAGGGCAGGTGATCAGTCAAGATGAACTGCTGGATAATATTTGGCAAGGAGCAGTGGTCTCGCCGAATACTCTGCAACGAAGTATTGCGCAACTGCGCAAGGCGCTCGGCGACGATGGTAAAGGCCAAGCTTTTATTAAGACCCATGCTAAAAAGGGCTACAGCCTCGAATGCGATGTGCGCTGGCAAGCCGAGTTTAGTCAAACGAAGACTCACCAAGCGCAGCCTTCGGAACAGGCGCCAAGTGATCCGTCTTCCTCGCTGCAACTAAACGCCAATTCCTGGTTCACCAAGTGGCGCTTGATTGTCGGCGCCGGATTAATTCTTATTGGTGGTTTTGGGGCCTATCAATACGTTAGCGATTCTAAATCCACATGGTTTCAAATTAAACAACTGCGCGCGCTAACCGCTACCGAGAATCGCGAAGCGGGTGGACATTATTCACCGGATGGAGAATTTATTGTCTTTAATCGTTATATCGATGGCGCTTGTCTTAATCATATTTGGGCTAAGAACATTAGCACCCAACAAGAGTATCAACTCACCCAAACGCCGAGCGTGTATGGCAGTCATAGTTTTTCCAAAGATGGCAAGCAATTAGTGTTTGTTGAGTCGAGTGCTTGTGAAGTACCGGTCGAGCAAAAGATTTGTTATCAATTGAAGCAACTTGATTTTAACCAAGCCTTGTTGGCGCCGTTAACACCGCAGACTCTTTTAGAGTGTAAGCGTAGCGCGATTAAAAGCGCTAAATGGTTAAATAGTGGTGCCATCGTATTAATGCAGCAAAAAGCTCAACGTTGGGACTTAATTCGTTATCTCCCTGAGCAAAATCGCAGTGAAACACTTTATCAAGCACCGCGCGGAAGTGTGGTGAGTTTTGATTACGCTCCAAAAGCCAATCAAATTGCCATGATCACTGACCATGGCGATGAGCAGCGCTATATTGAAATTATCAACGCGAGTGGAGAAGTACTTTCTAGCCAACCATTACGTTTGCCCGCAACGATGGCCAAGTATCAAACCATTTGGCCCAGCTTTGCTCCGGTTGCGGAACAATTAGTGTTTAGCAGCGGACGCCAATTGTTTACGCTTGGTTATGACGGCACGATTGAATCGCTTAATTTGGCTTTGGATGAACCGATTGGTACACCGGTGTTTCATCCTGACGGTGATAGGATGTTGGTGATCAAAGGGCAGTACAATGGTGATATTGTAACCTTGGCCACAAGTAACGCGCCTAATCATTCAACGCTCGATGACTACACAATCCTCGATCCAACCATTAAAGACGAAGCCAACGGTTTGTTTCAACCGGGTGGTGATCTCGTGGCTTTTATATCGTCGCGTTCTGGCCAGTCGCAGGTTTGGCTCAATGATGGCCAAGTATCTCGGCAGCTAAGTCAATTTCCATTAGATACTTACGTGAGTGAAATCCGCTGGGCCGCTGATGGGCAGAGCCTAATTGCCAATGCGGAACAAGAACTCTATATCATCGATCTTTCGGGTATTAGTCAAAAGCTCAATCTAGATTTTGCCGTTGAGACTTTATTCGATTGGAACAGCGAGCAGCAACTCGCTTGGGCAATGGTACGACGCCAGGGCGCTGTGCAATTAGCCGAGTTGAATCTGGCGCAATCAACAACGCGATTTATTAACCACACACGACCGGTTGTTTGGACTCAGCGCCTGTCAGACAACCGCATTGTTTACAGTGATCCGCGCGGTGATTTTTGGCTTGCAATGGGGCTTGAAGATAAACAACTCACTGCGCTAAATGGCCAAGGCAGTCGCCGCCGCTTTGTTATTGCTGGTGAACAGCTGTTTGGGATCAACGATAATCACCAACTCTGGCGTTACTCTTTTACGGACAATTCGGTTGCCATCATTGGCAAAGTACCGGTAATGGTTGAGTATATTACCGATGTACGAAGCGGCGTAGTGATGATGAGTATGACCATGAAGTCGCGCAAGGAAGTAGTCGAGGTTATTTTGCAAAATCGCTAAAGTCGGTCTGTGTTCCAGTGAGGGAGTAGAGGTCCGAGCTTTGTTAATAATGCGGGTAATTACTTAGGCAGCGTTTAGCTGAGTGGGCGAATAAGTGCTCGAAGCAATCAGTTATCGATACGGCTAATAATAAAAGTTGAAGTGTGAACGCATCAAAAGTCATACCGTATCCATCGCAAGAAACCTCTCAATTTATTCAAAAGAATCAGTTAGATGCGATAACTTTTTAGGGCAATGCTTTAACCATGAGGTAAGCGTGTTATAGCAAGTCCGTATGTTTTGTTGGATTCAGCTATAGTTAGTTTGCAAGGATAATTAAATTGTCCTAGATTCAGCTGAACGGACGCGAAACGCCGGTTGCCGATGCAATCAATTTCATTGCCTTTCAATAGAAAAGTGGTAAGCTTGCACTAATAACTTTTCTTACAAATCAAGGCCTTGAACAAAGTTTAAGCAATCCGTTTAAACTCGGTAGCAAGCGCCGTATAAAGCGTTGGGATGACGCTTTATGTGGGTACTTTAAATCAGCATCGATAGTTGCGGTTTAAATTAAGTACCAGGGGACATTAACAACCGCCGACAGGAATATAATCGGCCACCAATCGGAACAGAGGGGGTCCTAGTGATCAAAGTCCTTATAGTCGATGACCATGACTTAGTGCGAACAGGCATCACTCGCCTGCTAGGTGATGTGCAAGGCATTACCGTTGTAGGTGAAGCCTCTACCGGCGAAGAAGCGATTGCTAAATCGCGCGAGCTTGGCCCCAACGTTATTTTGATGGATGCCAATATGCCGGGTATTGGTGGGCTTGAAGCCACTCGTCGACTCATCCGCTACGATCCTGATGTAAAAATTGTGGTGGTCAGCGTACACTCTGAAGAACCTTACCCATCACGGTTTATGCAAGCTGGCGCTGCCGGTTATTTAACCAAAGGTGCTGATATTGAAGAAATGGTGATTGCCATTCGTCAAGTGGCGCGCGGTAAGCGTTATTTAACGCCAGAAATTGCCCAGCAAATGGCTTTGAAACGTTTTGATGATAACGAAGAGCAACCCTTCGAAATATTATCAGAGCGTGAAATGCAAGTGATGATGATGATCACTCAGGGCCAGAAGGTACAACAGATTTCCGATAAACTCTGCTTGAGTCCCAAGACCGTTAATAGTTACCGTTATCGCTTGTTTGAAAAGCTCAGTGTCGAAAATGATGTTGAGCTCACTCACCTTGCTATTCGCCACGGACTGATCAGCACCGAAAATATTAAGTAGTTGAACAGCGTTAAGTTAAATGACGGTTTTTGATGCGAAAAGCTTTGTTAGCCAATTAACCGAACAGCCGGGTGTTTATCGAATGTTAGATAAACACCAAGAAGTCATCTACGTCGGCAAAGCAAAAAATCTTAAAAATCGTGTTAGCAGTTATTTTGTAAAGCAAGATCACACCCCAAAAACCCGCGTTATGGTCAAGCAAATTGCGGGTATTGAAATTACCATTACCAATACTGAAGTTGAAGCGCTGCTGCTGGAGAATCATTACATTAAGCAGCTGCGGCCACGTTACAATGTTATATTTCGCGACGATAAAACCTACCCCTATATTCACTTAACTAACCATACCTTTCCAAAACTGGGCTATCACCGTGGCGCGCGGAACAAAGGCGGTCACTACTTTGGACCTTTTCCGAGTGGCTATGCGGCAAGGCAAAGTCTCTCAATGTTGCAAAAGTTGTTTCAAGTGCGGCAATGTGAAGACTCGGTGTTTCAAAATCGTTCGCGGCCGTGCTTGCAATATCAAATTAAGCGCTGCAAGGCACCTTGTGTGGGGCTGGTAACTGCTGAAGAATACGCAGAAGACGTTAAATTAACGCAGTTATTTTACCAAGGTAAAAGTGATCGCGTGATCAACCAGTTGCAGCAAAAAATGGAACAGGCTGCTACAGAACTGGCGTTTGAGGAAGCCGCCAAATACCGCGATCAATTGGCAAGCTTACGTTCGTTAACCCAAAAACAAGTCATTTCCGGCGTTATGGTGGATGCAGACGTCTTTGCGTTGGTCGTCAAAGCGGGCGTGCTGGCGGTGGTTTTAGTGACGGTTCGTGATGGCCAAGTAATGGCGTCGGAAACTTTTTTCCCAAAGCTGCGGCTTGATCTAACTGTTCCTGAACTGGTGGAGTCTTTTGTACTGCAATTCTATTTATCGGGTCGGCAAGCGCCGAAAGAAATTATTGTTGATGAGCCCAGTCTGGATTGTGAGCTATTGGCCACCGCCATTGCAGAAGTTGCTGAGCATAAGGTTCGTGTGACCAACAATGTGCGCGGTGATCGGCTCGATTGGTTACAGTTAGCGCGTAAGAATGCGCTCAATGCGGCGCAAAATAAGCTGAGTGCGACCGCCACGCAACAGCAAAAAGTTACCGCTTTATTTGAACAGTTGGCGTTAGCGGAAATGCCAATGCATATGGAGTGCTTTGATATTAGTCATACCATGGGCGAAGGAACGGTAGCGTCCTGCGTGGTGTTCAAGCGTGGCGCGCCTGAACGCAGCGCTTATCGACGGTTTAACATTAAAGATATAACCCCGGGTGACGATTATGCCGCGATTGAGCAAGCGGTGTACCGCCGTTATTCGCGTTTGTTAAAAGCGCAAGAAGATTTGCCCGATCTGATTCTTATCGACGGTGGAAAAGGGCAGTTAAAGGCCGCACTGAGCGCTTTATCACAAATCAACGCACCCAAGACCAGTATTATTTCAGTGGCAAAAGGAACGGAACGTAAAGTCGGCATGGAACAAATTTTCTTTCCGGAACAAAGTGTCGCCAAAATACTTCCCGAGACATCCGAAGCGTTGCATTTGATCCAACATATTCGCGATGAAGCGCATCGATTTGCCATTGCCGGACATCGTGGGCGGCGCCAAAAAGCGCGCACCACTTCTTGGCTGGAGTCGATTCCTGGAGTAGGGCCGAAAAAACGTCAGCAATTACTAAAACATTTTGGCGGCTTGCAAAATATTGAAAAGAGTTCGCTGAGTGATTTAAAAAAGGTTAAAGGTATCGATACACATCTTGCGGAAAAGATTTATAATTACCTCCACGAATAGCCACTATCTGCTTTCTCGAACAGACGCTATACCATCTAAACTCAATAACAAGTAAGTAATATGAACATACCCAATATCTTAACAATGTTTCGAATTAGCATGATTCCAGTATTTGTGGCCATTTTTTATCTGCCGGTTGACTGGAATTTTACCGGCGCAGCACTGGTGTTTGCGGTTGCGGGGTGGACCGATTGGTTTGATGGTTATATTGCGCGTCGCTTCAACATGACCTCACCACTCGGCGCGTTTTTGGATCCCGTTGCCGATAAACTAATGGTGGTTATTTCGATTGTACTCATTGTTGAGCTATATGAGACGCCATGGGTAGCCGTTCCGGCATTGGTAATCATTGGCCGTGAAATCACCATTACCGCGTTGCGAGAATGGATGGCAGAGTACGGCAAACGCGCCAATGTCAAAGTGTCCTTTATTGGTAAGGTAAAGACCCTGTGGCAGCTGGGAGCTATCTTTTTCTTAATTTTAGGCGGTGCGAACCCGCCGATTGCTGAGGTTATGGGATACTCATTATTTGTTGTATTAGGGTATTTTGCGCTTTATGTTTCAGTCGCCTTGACCTTATGGTCGATGTACATCTACATTAAGGCTGCTTGGCCCTACTTAACCGCCAAAGAACTGTGAGTAAAAAGTAAGCTAACCTCATGTTTTTGCTTAAAAAACATGCATTTTTATAAATAATTTAAAAAAATAATTTTTGGTGCTTGACAGAATTATTTCAGACTGTAAAATGCACCGCACTTAAGTCGACGCGGGAATAGCTCAGTTGGTAGAGCACAACCTTGCCAAGGTTGGGGTCGCGAGTTCGAGTCTCGTTTCCCGCTCCAGATTCTTGTTTTGAGCGCTTCTTAAGTGCTCGAAATGGAAAAAACCTCGAACTGTAAAACGAAAGCAGTTACGAGGTTTTTTTAACTAAGGGCTGTAAGTCAAAACATCAACCGAGTCTTTAGCAATTAAAGATACGGCTGGGTGGCAGAGTGGTCATGCAGCGGACTGCAACTCCGTGTACGCCGGTTCGATTCCGACCCCAGCCTCCATATTTGAAATGCCCGGGTGGCGAAATTGGTAGACGCAAGGGACTTAAAATCCCTCG
>JABXHQ010000061.1 GCA_013373545.1 Gammaproteobacteria bacterium | reverse complement strand
CTCGTAACGACTTAACTCGCGTTGCCATTGCTTCAAGCTCTTGCTGCCACTGTTGATTAAGCTTTGGATCATGCAAAATAATGTCAACCAAGTAGCCGCCATATGCCGGTGACATCGAGTAATTAGCGCGCGCAATATCTTGAATTTGTGTCTGCATGGCTCGGGCTTGGATAGCATTTTCAGATTGAATCATCAAACAACCGGTACGCTCTCGATAAAGTCCAAAGTTTTTACTGCAAGAAGTTGCAATCACCATTTCAGCGACGCGCTCGGATAACCAACGCACCCCAGCCACATCTTCAGCTAAGCCGTCACCTAATCCTTGATAAGCAATATCAACAAAAGGTAAGAAGCCTTGTTTAACCGCACGCTCGGTAATCGCTTGCCACTGCTCGAAAGACAGATCGGCCCCCGTCGGGTTATGACAACAGCCATGCAACAATACGATATCATTCGGACCTAACTGCGCTAACTGCTCATCCATCTTGGCAAAGTCAACATCACCGGTTGCGCTATTAAAATAAGGATAGGTTTTAATCGGTAGTCCCGCAGAGCGAATCAATGGAATATGGTTGGCCCATGTTGGATCACTAACCCAAACCGTTAGCTCATCACCTAAACGACGTAAAAATTCAGCTGCAACTCGAAGCGCACCACAACCGCCTGGAGTTTGGATTGCCGCGATTCGCTCATCGCGAATAACACTTGAATCAGTGCCCAGTACCAATGACTTAATACCCGCAACAAACCCAGGAACCCCCACCGGACCAATATAAGTTTTCGAATCTTCATTCGCCAAGTGAATTTTCTGCGCTTGCTGAACCGCCGACATAATTGCCGTATGACCTTGCTCATCGCGATAAACACCGACACCCAGATCAACTTTGTTCGGATTGGGATCGTCACGATATAACCCTATCAGTCCAAGCAACGGATCAGCGGGCAATTCAGGTAAGCGGGAAAACATGGTTTACTCCAAATAATTGTATTGTTATGCAATAGGCCATATTGTAACTAACACTGCGCCTTTTAGGCCAGCATTTAACCGCTATTATCGGTCACCTTTTGCGTTTTTTAGTTATAACAAGATTACCGCTGTATCGGCAATATAACGCCAATGGCAACACCATCGACCATCCGCTCAAGTTCCAGCGAAGGGTTCGCCGTCACTAGGTCACGCAAGCGCGACTGCTGATACCAATTACGAGCAAAATAGCGACCATTGCAGCGCTCCGCAATCAATCGCACTAAATACAGCCCCAGTCCCATATGCGCTTGCTCATCACTGCGCTTTGACACATCACGCTCAGAAACCATTGAAGCAAAGAGTTCACGCTCACTCAGTGCCGGTAACCCAGGACCTTGATTGACCACCGCAATAAGTACCGAGCCGCTGAAAAACTCAATCACAATTTCAATAGCACTATTATCCGTTGCAAAATCGCGTGCATTACTAAGTAATTTATCGAGCATTTGGGCTAATAATTCTTGGCTGACATTCACCGGCTGCGCAGTTCCAGAGGCGCTTACCGACAAAGTGTGATGCGCAAAAAGAGGCTGTGCCGCCGCACAATAGTCGCGCACGAAACTTTCAATAGCGACGGGCTCTAAGGGAACCGCTAACACGCTTTGCTCCATTCGAGTTGCTTCGCGCATTCGTGTGATCATTTGACTTAAGCGCTCAATGCCCTGCTGAGCATGTTGTAATGCTGACTCTTGCTCAGAGCTGGCCGACATCGCAATCGCATCAATGGATGAGCGAACCACGGCAATTGGGGTACGTAACTCATGACTTAAGCGCGCGGCGAGCTTTTCGAGGTATTCATTGTAGTCACTTAACCGTAACGTCATGGCACTGAAGCTTTGACTGAGCTGTCCAATTTCATCGCGACTGCTCTCAGGTTGAAACGACTGCTTCACTCGCCCAAACTTATCAACCGCTTGTTGCGCCTGACGATTGAGTTTAACGATGCGAGAGGTCAGTCTGGAAGCAAGAAAGATTAAAACGACAACGACTAACAGTAAGCTCAGCAGTAAACTGTTAATAAAAATATTTAACGCCTCTTGCTGCATAACCTGAACCGCAGCAACCGACTCTTCAATCACTAAAACACCAACCAACTGCTGCTCTTTATAAAGTGGTGTCGCAACCATGGCAATGGCCGTCGAAGCGCCTTTAACCGTTTCAATATCACTGGCTACTTTGCCACCAAGCGCTTGGGTAACGACAGGATTATCAAGTGCAATTGCCCGCTCTCTTGGGTCGTTAAAGTTTGACTCCGGTGGTGATAATAAAAAATGAATCAACGGATTCACTCGCGCAAACTGAATATCTTTTGCCAGCTGTCCACGTCTCGCTTTAACATCGCCCAAACGATCTAAAACCCAAACACGTTGACCACTTTGTAAATTTAGCTGGTCTAGAGTGGCAACTAAATAGGGATCCGGCCAATGCAGAGGATTAAACTGCTTTGTATAAGACTGAATGAACTGTGGCGTAGCCACATCGGGAGATACTTGTTTTACTTTTACTCCAAGCGACGTCCACTTTTGGCGCTTAGGAATTTTAACTTCGAGTACATATCCGCTAGCAGTTTCTTGCCAAAAGGCATTAGAAATCCAAAACGGTTCCGCAAAATTCGTCGCCATCAACGGCGTCACTTTGCCAACGGCAACCGGAGCAAACGTCATGGCGGCCTGATTGCCTTGCGCATCAGCCAAACTGAGCTCAATCGAGTCACTGGCACCGGATCCGTCGATGGAATCTTGATACACCACCGCAGCATCCTGCACGGTTAGCAAAACATAAATAAATTTGTCGTCACTGGCTAACAGTACCCGCAGCTGATCCTGCGCGATCGATAGTTCATACCCCGATAGTGCATACCAATCATCATCATAGCCGTCAATTTGTGGAGCTTGGCTAATCATCGGAACATAAATGGCGGGTTCTGATTGGGTTTGTAGCGCCCCCTGAGCCTGAGAGAGCTGCGAGTGATTCAATGCGTTTTGTTCTAAAGCAAATGCTAACGAACTGGAAAATCGCTCTAAACTTGAAAGCAAATTAGCCGTTAGTGAGCTTTCCAACTGTTGTAAAAAACTAACGCTAAAAAAAGGTATCGTTAATAAGACGATAATAAAGCCATATAACTTACGCTTGAGCGTCCAAAATCCTTGGCTTAGCTCTTCCATCGATACCCCATACCATAAACAGTATCAATACAATCAAACGATTCATCCATGGCCACAAACTTCTTGCGAATACGTTTTATGTGTGAAGTGATGGTCGAGTCGTCGACAACCACATTGGCGGTCTCCATCAATTGATCACGAGTTTTTACATGTCCAGGCATTTTCGCTAACGCATGAATCATCCAAAACTCCGTTAAGGTTAAATCAACCGGTTGCTCATTCCAATAGGCTTTGATGCGCTCAATATCGAGTGTCAATTGGTTAACTTTTAATAACTCTTGTTGCTCAGTCGCTTTTTGTGTAGCGGCAACACGTCGCAATAAGGCTGAAACTCGCGCCATAAAATGCGGTAAACTGATGTCTTTAGTGACATAGTCATCGGCGCCTAGACGCAATCCTGAAATCACATCGAAGTCAGAATCAAGTGCGGTAAGAAACATAATTGGCAGTGTTGCCGTTTGCTGACGTAGCCATTGGCACAACTTAAAGCCACCTTCTGGCTCATCATTTAATGCAACATCTAATATAGCGAGATCGGGGAGCTGTTCAGACATGGCCGCTTGAGCCGATGCGACTGTACTGTAAGCCTGTACATCATAGCCATATTTAGCCAACGCCAGGGTATAGTTTTCTCGAATTGCAGGCTCATCTTCCACAAGCACAATGGTTTTCTTAGCCAAAATAATTCCCTAACCAACAATCAAATTACCAGTCATCCATTATTCATGATTGGTCAATAAATTTCTAGCGAAAAGGCAGGATCCCCTTCAACTCAGTTGGTGGCAGTTGCACTGCCCGAATTTCGCCACATTTGGTCTTAGCTTTAGCATTTTTCAACCATAAAAAAGCCCGCTCGTTACGATTAAATATACCTGTGCCCAACGCAATGGCACTTTCCCGTAGCTCACGACGATGGTTCTAATCGTCGTTTAATTGCCAGGGAAGGCCTTCTACGGAAAGCGCCACAACAACCAAATTGAAACGAAAATTATGAGGACAAAAACATGAAAACATTAATCGCAACGACTTTACTGGCATCTGCAGCAATGACAACCACCTGGGTTGACGCGAAACAATCAAAAGCGGCCAGTACGGAACAAAATGTCGGTTTTGCCAGCGGAGCAGTAGTAGGAGCAGCTACCGCAGGTCCAATCGGTTTTATTATTGGCGCGGTTGCCGGCGCCCTAATCGGCGATGAAGTTGCAGAAGGAAAAGAAGCGCAAGCACAACTCGCTGTTACTACCAACGAGAAACAACAACTTAATGCCCAAGTACAGCAACTACAAAGCCAACTTAACTCGGTTGAGTCAAAACAAACAGTCGATGGTTCTGACATGTTGCAAATGGACGTGCTATTTCAAACCGCCGCTACCGAGTTATCAAGCAGCGACGTCAAAAAAGTTGAGCAGCTTGCGGGCTTTTTAACGCGCTACCCTTCGCTGGCAATTAAATTGGACGGCTTTGCTGATGCACGCGGACTTCCAGAACAGAACCAAGCTCTTTCAGAGCAAAGAGTCAGTGCCGTTAAGTCCATCTTAATTGAGCAAGGTGTTAACCCAGAACGTATTTTCACTCGCGCGCATGGCGAAGAAAAAGCGTCACAAGTGAAAAGTCCCGATGCTTATGCACTGGATCGTCGGGTCAGTGTGCGCTTTTTTACCCAAAATGAACAAAGCGTAGCCGAGAAATAGTCAACAACCTCTCCACCCCCTTGGGTACGTGCTGCTAAAACGGCCGTACCCTTTTTTATTTGTGATAGCTTGCATTCCTTTATAGACTGATGTGACACAGTCATTAATTGTTGTTTATTATTTTGCTAGAACCTTTCCCTATTACATCCGATCTCTGGTTTGTTCAACGCATTGCAATGCGCCAACGGCCGCAACTTAATCAGCGCATCTTTCTCAGCTTTTCAATAATCAATAAAACCTTTGCACTAAGTGATCCGACGCTGCAACAGCAAACCTTAAACTGGTGGTATGAGACATTGGTTCAAGCAACACCGCAATCGGGTATTTGGCATACCCTTAGTCAAGACGACCAACACTGGTTACTAAACCAGTTCTTTCCAGATTATGAAAATTGTTTAAACCACCTATTCAATCCTTCACCTTCACCGAGCGACGACTGGTTACTTCACCTGGAAAAATTATTTGTTGCAATCTTAAGTGGCAACACTTTAGCTTCCAATGCACATTGTGCATTTGCTCAAACCTGGTTGCTTGTTAAGTGTCGTCGTGATGGCATCAAACCAGCGGCGATTTCCAGTGCATTGCCACAGCCACCTTACTTGCAACTAAGCACACAACTGCACCAGGCTGCGCGGGAGTCTTTTCGTGGTCAACCACCACTGCTCACTTACACTGGCTTGCTGCATTTATGGCTAAGGTTTAACCAAACCGCGACGGCCACGAGTTTTACCGAACCTGGGGTTCTAGCTAAGTGGTGGCGAGTTTTACGCTGGTGCCGCTTTTAAAGTAAACCAGCACAATGTTTTGTCACAGCGCGACCGAGAGTGCTAAACTTAAGCTTTGCATTCAATTTTAAAACTTACCGACATGACACTCGACTTCAAAGCCCCTAAAGATTGTTTAAAAGATAAAGTCATACTGATCACTGGAGCAGGCTCCGGGATTGGTAGAACCGCGGCTATTACTTATGCTAAATATGGTGCGACGGTAATTTTATTAGGCCGCACCACCGAAAAACTTGAGCAGGTGTATGATGAGATTGAAGCCTTAGGTGCGCCGCAACCGGCAATCATTCCGATGAATTTATTGCACCTTTCAGAAGAACAAGCATTGCAAATTAGTGAGAAAATCGAACAAGAATTTGGTCGCCTTGATGGCTTGGTTAATAATGCATCGATTCTCGGAACCCTCACTTCAATTGAGCAACACAGCTACGAAACTTGGGAACAAGTGATGCAAGTCAACGTTAATAGTACGTTCTTGCTAACTAAACACCTGCTACCAGTGTTACGCCAGGCACCCAAGTCTTCAATAATTTTCACCAGTTCAGGAGTCGGTAATCAAGGACGCGCTTACTGGGGTGTTTATTCCGTGTCTAAATTTGCGACAGAAGGTTTAGCGCAAGTGTTAGCCGATGAACTCGAAGGCACTAATACACGAGTGAATATTGTCAACCCAGGTGCTACCCGCACCGCGATGCGGGCCAAAGCTTTCCCCGGAGAAAACCCTAACGATCTAAAAACCAGTGACGCATTGATGCCGCTGTATGTTTACTTAATGAGTGACGCCAGCGAAGCGGAACACAATCAACGTTTCAACGGTTAAACTCGCGCCGGCAGAAGCTTGCCCACTCTGCCGGAACTTCGACGCCTTGCCACCGCTATTCACCGCTAATCGAGGCTGTTTTTCGTCAATAAATTGACTCAAAATAAATACAACCCTCAAAACAACTCATAACCCTTTGTTTTAAAACGACTTTATACACACCTGTATTTGTGGCACGTATCTCGCATTACTTTAAGGAAAGTTACAAACTGAGATACCGTTATGGAATTAGCTAAACAAAAAGTTATCGATGCCAAAGCGACGAAGCTGGAATATATTGCCGCCTATATGTCTCCGTATCAGGATGACTTAATTGCCGCCGGCCACTCTCTGCAATTTAAATTGCAACAAACCCTGGATATCGAAGGCTTATTGAATACGTTTTGTGAAGAATGCACCAGCATTATTCCTTGCGCTAGCGTTGCTTTCCGTAATGATGAGCACCAATTGTTTGTTTACGCCGGTGAGAAACATCAACATATTTGCCGCTACACTCTTGAAATCGATCATGAAACCCTCGGCAGTATTGAATGCAGCTCAGCTCATCCATTTAATGAGCATGAATTAATGCGCGTTGAACACATGTTAAGTTTGTTGTTATTCCCGCTGCGAAATGCTCTGCTTTACCATGCTGCAATTGCTTCTGCATTACGCGATCCCTTGACTCAGTTAGCCAATCGCGGAGCTTACGACCAAGCAGTGGAAGCCGAAATCAGTCGAGCTCAACGACAAGATAATGGTTTATCTTTGTTAGTTGTCGACATTGACCACTTTAAATCGATTAACGATCAATACGGCCACTTAACCGGAGATCAAGTGCTTAAGGAAGTGGCGAACCGATTGCGTTTGGCCTTGCGCAAAGAAGATCGAGTATTTCGTTTCGGCGGTGAAGAATTCATTATCCTGCTTAGTGCTACTCATTTACCAGCCGCGCGCCTGACCGCTGAGCGTATCCGAATGACACTCACCGCAACTCCGATTAAAGCACTGGACTTAAACTTACCGGTAACGGCCAGTATTGGAGTATCAGAGTGGCAACCGAATGAAAATGCCAACACCTTTTTTCACCGCGCCGATCAAGCCCTTTATGGAGCCAAAGAAAACGGCCGAAACCAAGTAAAAGCCGCATAAGATGCCATACTGAGTGGCCGGTGCCGCTCAGTGATGGCCAATTCGTTCAGCTTACATTCAGTGTTAATTTACAATGATCCCATGTAACACGTAAAATGCGTGCTTATTTTGGCCAGTGCAACGTATAAGTCGCCACTGACAACATTTTTTAAACTTGGGGTTATTAATGGAATTCCGCTCTAAACTGGGCTACTGGATTGCTCAAAAAGCGCTCAATCATACTAAAAGCTTGATGGCGCTATTACTCATTATCTTACTTGGCTTTGGCTATAAAGTAGCCGATTTTAGACTCGATGCATCCGCCGATTCTTTGCTGCTGGAAAATGATCCTTCGCTAACGGAATACCGTAAAACTTACTTGGAATATGGTAGCGACGATTATCTGTTTCTATTGTTCGATCCAGAGAACGAACTGTTCACTCAGCAAAACCTTGATAACTTGGCCGCTTTGCAGCAGCAAATCGTCGACCTAGAGCAAGTCGCTTCGGTTACCTCAATTCTCGACATTCCTCTGTTTGATCCCGATGAGACCGATATTTTCACCGTAGAGGGTAAATCGACAACGCTGCGCGCGGGCACCTTTGATTTAATCCAGGCCAAAGCGATCTTAACCGAAAACCCCATCTATCGAGACCTGATCATTTCCAAAGATGGTAGTTTGACCGCTTTGCAAATTAATCTCGATACACCAGACGCACTACGCCAATCGATTCGCGCATTGACTGAGTTTCAAGTCAGTCATGCCGGCGCCCCTCTCAATGAGCAACAACAACTTGAATTTACCGAGCTGCATAATGCAGTGAAAGCGCAAAACCAAGCCTTCGCTGCCACCACAGGGGTAACCATTAATCAATTACGCGCAATCATTGCTAAAGGCCCTGAAGATACTCGGTTATTTCTCGGTGGTGTACCGATGATTGCCAATGATCTCATGGTCTATGTACAAAACGATTTAAGTTTATTCGGCAGCCTAATTGTGGTTATCTTGCTCGTTATCTTAACTTTAATTTTCCGTAAATTATTGTGGATACTATTACCCCTTACTATTTGCACTATTTCGGTTATCGCGATGGTAGGACTACTCGGATGGTTGGACTGGCCAGCGACCGTTATCTCTTCCAATTTTATTGCACTATTACTGATAATGACGATGTCGTTAGTGATTCATTTAATCGTTCGATTTCGAGAGTTATCATTGCAGCAACCTGAGCAAGCGGTTAGCGAACGAATTGCTGCGACATTGAGCAGTATGTTCGTGCCATGCTTATTTACCGCATTGACAACTATGGTCGCGTTTGGCTCGTTGGTGGTCAGCGATATTCGCCCAGTGAAAGATTTTGGTTTAATGATGTCGATGGGATTAGCACTGGCATTTTCGCTTGCCTTTGTATCTTTCCCGATATTGGTGAAGTTAACCTACCGAAAAAATAATGAAAAACAACTGACTTCACGGCTTACCGAGTTTACATCGGCTTTAGGTCGTTGGACCTTAAAGAGTAAAGGTATTATTTTCGCAGCTTCACTCGCAATTGCCATATTTGCGTTTAGTGGACTGTTTAAGTTAACTGTGGATAATCGTTTTATTGATTACTTCCGTAGTCACACCGAAATTCATCAAGGTATGAAAACCATCGATGATCAACTCGGCGGCACAACGCCACTGGATATTGTGATTAAAACCGAGGCATTAATTCAAGCTCCGGAACCCGATGAGTTTGCCGATGATTTTTCTGAGTTTGAAGACAATAGCGAGCAAGTCCCCCTCGTCTTCACCCAAAATGGTGCCGCTCAACTGGCCCAAGTGCAAAGCTATTTAGAGCAATATAATGTCACGGGTAAAGTCTTATCAATCACCTCTTCATTTCGGTTGCTGAATAATCTTAATGGCGGCAAACCACTCGATGATTTTTTACTCGGCTTGTTTTACAAGCGCATGTCAGCCGACATCAAGCGCCAATTGATTGCGCCATATTTAAATGAAGACGGTAGTGAGATTCATTACTCAATTCGAATGATTGATTCGCATCCAGAATTAAAACGCGAGCAGTTTTTACAAAGCCTCCATAGCTACTTTCAAAATGATCTTGGACTCACCCAAGATGATTATGCGATAACCGGTATGTTCGTATTGTATAACAATATGCTCGCGAGTTTATTCGACTCACAAATAGCCACCATCAGCACGGTATTTTTAGCTATCTTAATTATGTTTATTTTTATTTTCCGTTCAGTTGCACTCGCAATCCTAGGATTAATTCCTAATGCATTGGCCGCGGCGATGGTCCTTGGTGCAATGGGGTGGTTTGCTATTCCGTTAGATATGATGACCATTATGATTGCAGCTATAGCGATTGGAATTGGCGTAGATAACACAATTCACTATATCTTTCGCTTCCGGCGCGAATTTAGTAACAACCAAGATTACGCCGCTTGTGTTCAAGCTTGCCATGATTCCATTGGCAAAGCCTTGTACTACACGTCACTAACCGTAATCGCAGGCTTTTCGATTTTAATATTTTCGAATTTTATTCCGACCATCTACTTTGGTCTGCTAACCAGTATTGCGATGGCAACGGCTTTACTCGCAAACTTAACATTATTACCACGCTTATTGTTATTGTTTAAACCGAAGATACCGGCCATCAATAACCCAGTAGAAAACTAAAAAAAAGGCGACCAGAAGGTCGCCTTTTTTATTGCTCAATTACCAAAAAACTGAGTGATTACTTAACATAATTAGGCAATCACTCAAATTCCCTATCAACTCTAGTGACCCGTCGTAAAACGCACACCAAAAAATACTTGGTCTTGCTCCAGCTCATTATCTAACTCTAGATAAAGTGCTGCTGTTTGACTCATATAGTAATATGCCCCGACTCGATAGCCAGCTTCGTCCACATCGACTAAATTATGATCGGTTGACTTATACTCTAAGTTAACTTCAATTTCATTTGATAAACGGCTTCGCCATCCAATCGCGTAACGGGTTGCTTCATCTAATGCAACACCCGACAACTCATAATCAACTTTACTATACCCCAGATACATCGAACTTACGTCACTGGTTTGCCAATGAATACCACCGCCTATTTCCTGGCTGTTCAAGTCTCCGGCCGTATCGTCACTACCAAAATGGGTTTTGGCAGCCAAAAAGTACAGTCCTTGCTTAACTGGCAATTGAATTCGGTAACGCTCACCTTTAGCGTTGTATTCATCCATTTCACCGTATGCAAAATCAAGTAAAGATTGATGTGGCTGTACCGCGTAAACCGACGCCATTGCACTGCACAGCGACGCTAATACCAGCTTATTCATTTTAACCCCTTAATTTACCTTTAAGCCCTGTCGGCTAATAATTTTATTACATTCGTTGATATGCATTTAACGTATTAAACCACATTGTGAGTGTAAATTTATCCTTTATCAATGACTTTTATTTCAATATACTGCTCGCGTGCTCTCGGGGTGCCGTTGACTCGCAAATGTTGCGAGTCGCAAGTGGCTGAGATGAAATGCGTCTAGGGTGGATAACCTCCTAAACGACTTTTCAAACCCGCAGAACCTGATCCGATTAGTATCGGCGTAGGGATGAGCCTGGAAACTAGTTGTCTGTGTAAGATAGCTACCTGTGGGATTTATTACCCACCCTTGCCCTCTACGCCTCACCAAAACATTGTGAGGAACGTATGCAACTAAATCATCAAACGCAAGTAGCAAATGCGGAGTGCGGCCACTTTTTCCCGGCCAGTCAAAAACAACATTTCACCTTACCGGACCACCCTGATATCAGCATTGGTTATCGACAAGTTACGCTAACGAACGGCGATACCATTGCGCTTTACGACACTTCTGGGATCCACGGCGATCCCAGTTATAAGAACAATATTCACCAGGGCATTCCCAATCTACGTGAATCTTGGATCGTTGAACGCGACGATGCTGAATTAATTCCGCAAGCACAGCAAGCGACGATTCCGATTGCTAAATCTTCTCGCTTTTATCATCCCGAACTTCAGCGAAGTGCTTATCGCGCGAAGCAAAATCATTGCGTTACTCAACTGCACTACGCACAACAAGGTATTGTGACGAATGAAATGAAGTATGTAGCGGCGCGCGAGAACCAACGCCGATGTAGCTTCAATGAAAGTCAAGAAAATCCTCATGCTCTGCCCTTAATTACGCCGGAGTATGTCCGCGCGGAAATAGCAGCAGGACGAGCCATCATCCCCGCGAATATAAATCATCGCGAGCTCGAGCCGATGATTATTGGTAAAAACTTTCTGGTAAAAATAAATGCTAACATCGGCAACTCTGCAGTTTTGTCGAATATCGAAGACGAAGTCGATAAATTAGTATGGGCCACGCGCTGGGGTGCCGATACCGTTATGGACTTATCAACGGGCGCGGATATTCACACTACTCGCGACTACATTATTCGAAATTCACCGGTGCCCATTGGTACGGTTCCAATTTATCAGGCGCTGGAGAAAGTTAACGGTGTGGCCGAGGATTTAACTTGGGAAGTATTCAAACAGACCCTGATTGAACAGGCTCAACAAGGTGTAGATTACTTTACGATTCATGCCGGTGTTCGTCTACAGTATATTCCTTTGACCGCTGATCGAGTAACCGGCATTGTTTCGCGCGGTGGATCCATCATGGCCAAATGGTGTATCGCCCACCATCAAGAAAATTTTCTTTATCAACATTTCGATGAAATTTGCGACATTATGCGCGCGTACGACGTCAGCTTCTCTTTAGGTGATGGCTTACGTCCGGGTAGTATTGCCGACGCTAATGATCGCGCACAATTCAGTGAACTAGAAACACTTGGAGAACTGACTAAACGAGCACAAGCTAAACAAGTTCAAGTGATGATCGAAGGGCCCGGTCATGTCCCAATGCACTTGATTCAAGAAAATATGGAAAAACAAAAAGCACTGTGCAACGACGCGCCCTTCTACACCCTAGGCCCTCTAACGACTGATATTGCTCCAGGCTATGATCATTTCACCAGTGGTATTGGCGCAGCGATGATCGGCTGGTACGGATGTGCGCTGCTGTGTTATGTAACGCCCAAAGAACATCTCGGATTGCCAAATCGTGAAGACGTAAAAGAAGGAATTATCGCTTACAAGATTGCCGCCCATGCCGCCGATCTAGCAAAAGGCCATCCCGGCGCGCACTATCGCGATGATGCACTTAGTCGCGCACGTTTTGAATTTCGTTGGCGCGATCAATTTAATTTGGCGCTCGATCCATTTAGAGCAGAGTCTTTTCATGACGAAACTCTTCCCAAAGATTCGGCAAAAGCGGCGCACTTTTGTTCCATGTGTGGACCGAAGTTTTGCTCGATGAAAATCAGCCAAGATGTTCGCGACTATGTTGCCGAAGGAATGGCAAAAAAATCACAGGAGTTTCGTCGTCAAGGCAGTCAAATATACATTAAAACTGAAGCTTCAAGTTGATGACCCGTTTGTCAAAAGTCGCTATTGTTGGAGCGGGAATTGCGGGCCGCATGCTCGCCTGGCAACTGCAGCAAAGTGGTTGCCACGTTACCTTGTTTGAACGCCAAACGAAGCACAACTATTCCGCGGCGTCATCCGTTGCGGCAGGAATGCTTGCTCCTTACTCAGAACTTGAACATAGCCCATTTGAGCTGTTTCAAGCGGGAGTACTTTCTAAGCAATATTGGCGCGCAATCAGTCAAGCTTTGGCATTCGAGTCCAGTGTGAATAATTATGGCAGTTTAGTGCTTGCGCATCAGCCTGATCAGTATTTGCTGACAAGATTGCACAGCAACTTAACGCATAAGTTACCGCACGCTTGCGCGCATAGCGAACTACCCATCGTTGCAGCCAATCAAATTGAGCCAGAGTTAAGCGAGTCATTTGCGCGTGCGTTATACTTTGCCAACGAAGCCAGTGTCGACCCACAAGTTGTATTAGCGGCGTTGTTACAAAAGCTCGAACAAGACGGCGCACAACTGAACTTCGCAACAGAGGTAATCGATCTAGCGCCGTTTAAATTAACGACTCCAGTCACCACTCATTACTATGATTGGATTTTTGACTGTCGCGGGCTAGCCGCGAAATCACAATACTCGCAACTGCGTGGTGTTCGCGGAGAAATAATTCAATTAGAGAGTCGCCATTTGAATTTACGCCACCATCTTCGACTACTGCATCCACGTTACCAAATCTACTTAGTGCCACGCACCAATGGCCATACTTATCTGCTCGGTGCGACTGAAATAGAAACTGAAAATGATCAAGCCATCACCGTACATTCAGCGTTAGAGCTATTAAGCGCGGCATTTAGCTTGCACCATCATTTTGCGCAAGCGAATATCACCGCCACTTATGCAAACTTGCGCCCTACTTTTAATAACCATTTACCCAAAATTACTCACCAAACAGGCCTAACAAGGTTAAATGGCTTATATCGCCATGGGTATTTATTAGCCCCTTTGCTAAGCACAATGATTGTTAACACGATCATAGGCAAGTCGAGCAAATTGATTTCCTTAACTGATCAAAACCTCAAGACAATGCAGTCCTTTGCAGACGCCATAACCGAGGATCAACGATAATGAAGCCACAACAACGCTCCCCAATTACTGTATTTATAAATGGTCAACCCTACCCAACTCAAAGTCATCGACTTTCGGAAGTCTTAGCACAGCACGCTCAAGGATGTTTTGCCGTAGCGGTTAATCAACAGTTTATTGCGCAAGAAGATTACGTAAACGTTACCTTAGCTGATCGTGATCACATTGAAATTGTCATTCCAATGCAAGGAGGCTAAGCATGAACATCGATTCCGCTAACCCATCCCACAATAAAACTGTTCCTTGGACGCTCGCGGACCGCCAGTTTAACAGTCGCTTGATGATCGGTACCGCACAGTACCCTTCATTAAGCATTATGCAACAAGCAATTGCAGCCTCGGACGCCGAGATTGTTACGGTCTCTTTGCGCCGAGAAAACCCGACTGAGCTAGACGGTCAAGCGTTTTGGCAAACCTTAAAAACGTTGAACAAAACCTTACTACCCAACACTGCAGGCTGTCACACGGCTAAAGAAGCGATTACAACCGCACAAATGGCGCGCGAATTATTCGCAACCCATTGGATCAAGCTCGAAGTGATTGGCAATGATTTAACCTTGCAACCGGACCCTTTTGCATTAGTTGAAGCCGCTGGTGAATTAGTAGCGCAGGGCTTTGAGGTCTTCCCATACTGTACCGACGATTTGATTCTCTGCGAACGACTGCAAGCAGTAGGCTGTCGAATTTTAATGCCTTGGGCAGCGCCTATAGGCAGTGGCAAAGGCATCATAAACCCTTATGCCTTAAGCAATCTTCGAGCGCACTTTAATGAACTCACATTAATTATCGATGCGGGTATTGGTAAACCCTCCGACGCGGTAAAAGCACTCGAAATGGGCTATGATGGAATATTATTAAACACAGCAATTGCCAAAGCCGCTAACCCGATTGAAATGGCAAGCGCCTTTAATTTTGCGGTTGCCGCCGGAGCACTTGGCGCCAAAGCAGGTTTAATTGCCGAGCAAGCACACGCCGTTGCTAGCACGCCGGTCGTCGGACAACCCTTCTGGCATCAGGTTTAAGATACAGGTCATTGTAATTATGCAATTAAATTATCGAGCGAACCGTAACAACCAATCACCGGTACGACCAATTTTATTGACCGTTTCCGGCAATGACTGTTATGGCATGGCCGGCGCCGCAACTGATATTCGTACAGCAAACGCAATGAATGTTCATGTGCTCCCCGTGATCACCGCTAACACCGCGCAAAATAATCAGGGCGTTCAGGCACTCAATCCTATTCCCGTTGCCGCGCTACAATCACAACTCGAAAGCGCATTAATGGCATTTCCGGATGCCATTAAAATAGGTCAGCTGGCAAACGATGAGCAAATTGAATGTGTGGCGAGCGCGTTACAAGAGCATACTGCAGATAATGTAATTTATGATCCGGTGCTCAAGGCGAGCAGTGGCGAATGGCTCCATCAAGCCGGGGCAAATGCAGACAGTGAACAACAACTTTTGGCCACTATAGTGGCACATCTATATCCATGCGTGAGTTTAATCACTCCGAACATTGCTGAAGCCAGCTGGCTCTCAGGTATTGAAATAAATTCCTTAGATGATTTTCCAATTGCCGCGCAGCGCATTTTATCAATGGGGGCCAAAGCCGTTTATATCAGCGGTGGACATCTTCCCGAAGTGAGTAATGGTGAAAAATGGTGTCACGATTTTTTCCTCTCACAGCAGCACAGTTTTTGGCTCGCCAGCAAAGCCATTGCTTCGATTAACACGCGCGGAACTGGCTGCGCGCTTAGCTCTGCAATTGCTGCGGCATTAGCTCTTGGCGCCAGTCTCCAAGACGCGGTGGTGATAGGAAAAATGGCGGTGCATCAAGGGATCCGTTATGGCTATGGTATTGAGCAAGATGCCGGCCCGGTCGCCATTCAACGCTTTCCTGACGATGCGCTTGACTTACCCCTAGTCAGTGACCAAAGGATTCGTACACCGTTACACCGATTTCCGCGGTTAACTCATAAAGGGCTTTACCCAATTGTTGATCGAGCCCAATGGGTTGCCCGCCTGGCACCGCTCGGCATAAAAGTGATCCAACTTCGCATCAAAGATTTAACCGGCGCCGAACTGAAACAGGAGCTGCGCGAAGCGATTAAACTGGGTCGCCAACATCAATGCTTAATTTTTGTTAATGACTATTGGCAACTGGCAATAGAGTTAGACGCCGATGGTATACACCTCGGACAAGACGATCTGCAAGATGCCGATATTGAGCAAATTGCCAACGCTAATTTAATGTTAGGCATCAGTACCCATTGTCACTACGAAGTGGCACGTGCTCATGGTTATCAACCGTCTTACATTGCTCTCGGACCGGTGTTTGAAACAACCACCAAAGTCATGCCATGGCGACCGCTCGGGATTGACGGCCTCAGTTATTGGCGTAAAGTATTGCCACGCCCAATCGTCGCAATTGGCGGTATCAATCAAACCCAACTCGCTGCTGTCCACGATACCGGTGCAGAACTCGTCGCCATGATCAGCGCCCTAACCGACGCGCGCGATCCAGAGAAAGTCGTGCGTGCAATGCAGGCACTATTAACGCAGCCGCAAAGCACAAGCGCAACTCCTGATGAATAATCCATCTAACACAACTTTACACTCATGACTCAGCTTAACCAACAACAATGGCTGCGTTATTCGCGGCATTACAATGTGGCGCAGTTTGGAATTCATGGACAACAACAGCTACATCGCGCACGTGTCGCAATTGTTGGTTTGGGTGGTTTGGGCGCGCCAGTAAGTTTGTATCTTACGGCAGCGGGTGTCGGGCACTTAACACTCATTGATGACGATATCGTTGAGCTAAGCAATTTACAGCGCCAAGTCATCTTTCGAGAACAAGATATTGGTAGCGCCAAAGTCACAAGCGCCGCTACACACTTACGCCACCTTAATAGTGATATCGATATCAATTTTATTAAGCAACGACTTAGTGTCCACAATGCAATGAACCACCTAGCAGGATTCGATATTGTCGTCGATTGTAGTGACAACTTTGCGACTCGCTATTTAATTAATGAAGTATGTCATCACCTATCCAGTGCTTGGTGCTATGCCAGCATTGCGCAATACCAAGGCCAAATGGCACTGTTTAAACCGGGTGCTGCTTGCTTTCGCTGTGTGTTTCCAAGTGTTGATAACCATGCGGTCAATTGCCGCGATGGCGGTGTATTAGGGGCGGTTCCAGGAGTAATGGGAAGCTTGCAAGCCAGCCAAGTCATTCAGTACTTAAGTGATCCGGAACAATATGAAAGTAATCGATTGCTAAGCTTTGATACTCGCAGCTTGACCAGTTCAACCATTCGACTACAGCCATCTAAGTTCTGTGCAACCTGCCAAACGCAACCGCAAGGAGTCGAGTTCAAAGTTCAACAAAGCGCGGACGATCAAAAGCCACGGAGTGAGCGTGAACCCGCCAAAAGTACGCTCGACGGATATGAGATCGACCCAAAGATGCTGGATGAAATGCTGCGCCAATCGACGGTAACGTTAATCGATGTGCGCAACCGGCAGGAGCACCAAGCCTACAACATTGGCGGTCGGTTAATTCCGGAAACCGAGATCATTCACTTTTCCCCTACCTTTGACTCACCGTCAACCATTGTTCTTTATTGTCAAAGTGGTGCGCGCAGTACACGGGCAGCAGTCCAGTTGCGCCAACGAGGCATCGCCGCTTACTCATTGGCCGGCGGCTTACAAGCCTATTGCGCTTATCAGCTGGCGCTGGCTTAAACGCCCGTGCGCCGCTGATAATGCTCAACTAAAGCCCTACCACCAACCCAGTTCCTAAACCCGGTCCAAACACTACCGCATTTAAAAACAAGCGCGAGGTGGCTAAAGAGGCACCGCGAAAGTTGGGCGAGTTAGCGAACAAAATCACCTGACCTCGCCCACTAGATTCCTGCGCTAAATAGACGCCATTAACTAACCGTTGTGATGCTTCAGGCCAAAGCAACCCACTCATTCTTAACTGAACATCAACATTCGTTGGAACGCTCGACCACTGATAACGAAGCGCTGATTTTTCGTCAGCCGATTGCTGCAGTTTAGTATTGGCTTTTACTTGCCAATGACCCAGCCGCGTAACTGCGGCCACTTGATCCTTGGCCATTAACACCGGGTGATCAGCCATTAATACTGGCACGCTTTGCTCGCTGCCAAAACTTAACCAATGTTTCTCATCACTGCGCGTTGCTAAGAACGCTCCCGAAGGCATAAATACACTTAACCAGTCATCACGCTTTTGCAATTCTTCAGCACTGGGAGCTTCATCGTTCATTGACCATGGATACACAATCGAACTTGCAACACCGCTAATTTGTGTTTCCGATAAATCAGTGGGCACATTTAGCGCCATCCATTCACGTTGTAACTGAGCATCAAAATCGCTCGCGTCTTGCAATGCATCGGGTAACTCTGCAGCGGATGAAATATCATTCTCAATCAATGCGCTGGCTGCATTAGCAAAAGCGATTAAAGTGCCGCCTTGAGCAACCCAAGCTTTAATTTTTTGATAGGCTTCCGGACTTAATGAATCTGCGTATTGATCCGGTAAAATCAACACATTGTAACGGCGCAAATCGGCAAAGTTAAATGCGTTAGCGTCAATAATTGAGTGACGAATACCTAACCGATGATCCAGCACATACCAGGTAGCCCCTACGTCATACGGTGAAAATCCACGTTGACTTAAAGTAGCAATCACTGGACGCTTAAGTAATGGAAAATGCTGGCCACCCCAATCGGGTAAATCACCCAGTCCATGCCCGGTTGTAACGGCGTGTAATGAGAGCGAAAATTTAGCGGCGGTTGCAGCTGCAATTTTGTAGGCTTGCTCACGCTGAGGGTTATCGGTAAAGGTTAGTATTACCGAACCACGGCTTAATTTAACAGCGCCCAATTCAGTCGCTTTATCAATCGCTCTTAACTGCACTCCTTGCTCTAACAATTGTGCGGTAAATCCGAGTATATTGTCATCTTGTCCATCGATTGCATAAGCGACAGCTTGCGGATTATAAGCATCCACAATAGGCGTTGCTGCTTGCCACTTTTGCAAGTGGCTCGAGTTGAAATCATCGACCGTTACGGCGGGTAGACCAAGCATCATGGTTAAGTTCCAAGCAGTCGAGTCATACATTAGGGAAGAGCCATCACGTAAGGTTCGGTGACGTTCTTCTTGCAAGACTTCTGGTTTGATCGCCACATCAAACTCGAGCATAGTAGCCAGTAAGCGCGCTTCTGGTTGTCGATTTAATATGACTATAGAATTCTTCGGTAACGAGTATTTTTGCTGCGTCACGCCATATTGATCGATCGCGGTCACCTGTTGCGTTTGTGTGAGTCTGTGTACGGTAATATTTTGTCGTTCTAACATAGCCACAAACTCAGCAACGCGTGAGTGATTTTCGTTTGGTAAAACCACAAAAGCGCGATTGGCATAACGCCCTGTGCGACTAATATTTTCGCGCCGTTCTTGCACAAACTCTCGATATAAAGTTTTACTATGCTGTCCAAGTGTTTTCAAATTCGCCATGGTAGAGACAAACTGATGCGCTACCGACTCACTGTAACTCATAATGGTGCCGTCAGGACGCGCTACACCATCTTCTGCAATTCGCGCTTGCTCATAAAGTATATGAACCGCACCACGATACTCAGCGTAGTTCGAGTAACCAGGATATAAATTTTCAAACCACTCACCGGTGTAGTAACGCCAGCCGTTGCGGTCAAAAGCTTGTGCCTGATCGGCAGCAAATACCTTTCCCCAATGACGACGTCGAAGCGGTAAGTGTGGGTTTATCGGTTCACGCGCCGGTGCAAAAAGATAAGTATCTTGTGCGCCCATTTCATGTCCATCGACCATAAGTTGCGGATACCATTGATTGATCAAAGCAACGCGACCTTTCGTTTCCGGTTGCGTGGTGTAAATAAAATCACGATTAAGGTCGAAAAAATAATGGTTGGTTCGTCCATAGGGCCAACTGCCGGTGTGGAGCAACGACTGATCGTCAAGGTTAACCGCAAGCCCGCGATTTTCTTGTAGCTGCTTGGCAAAGCGGGCGCGACCATCTGGGTTCATCATGGGGTCGATAATAATTAACTGCTGCTCGAGCAACTGGCTGACTTCAGGATCACTCGAAGCGATCAAGTGATAGATGGTGAGTAACGCGGCATCAGCCCCCGAGGACTCATTCCCATGAATCGAATAAGCTAACCAAGCAATAGCGGGCAATTGATCAATGAGCGCATTGGCTTGCGCTTGGGATAGATTAACCGGATTGGCGAGCTGCTGTACCCGCGCTTTAATATCCTCTAACTGTGCTAAACGCTCTGGCATAGCGATAAAAACCGCCAATAACGGACGACCTTCATGCGTCTTAGCGTACTCAACCACTTGCAATCGCTGTGACTGCTGCGACCAAAGCGTTAATGCTTGCACAATTTTTTCCGGTGCAATCACGCGGGCACCAGGCGCATGACCGACGATGTCAGCAATTGGCGTAATATCGTCACGATACGGGCCTTGTAGAATATCTTTTTGCTGCAACGAAAGCACTTGTGCAGAGACGGTTAGCGGAGCTGTACTCAAAACTAATGCGACACCCAAAAAAAGTGTCGCGACAGAGGTCCAAACTTTCATGGAATTTACCTTATTATTATCACTGACCACACTATACAAGGGCCGCATTATTGGTACAACTATTCAACTGCAAGGGTAAAATTTTTGGCATTTGGATTAAAGCTCGGTAAACTGACGCGACCACTAACCAATCGGTAACAGAGGATTAACATGGAAATAACTAAATTTCTCGAAGGGATGATAGCAGTAGCGATCACTTGGGTGCAGCAAAATTATTTATCAGTCGTTATGGCACTGCTGGTTTTCTTTATCGGTAAATGGATCGCAAAACTCATTACTAAAGCGACACGCAGTATTCTGACCAAAGCAAAAGTCGACCCAATACTCGTGGATTTTTTAGCTGGAATTGTCAAAACGGTTTTACTGGTCTTTGTGATTATAGCCGCCCTTACCCAATTAGGCATTGCGACCACTTCACTGGTTGCTCTCATTGGTGCTGCGGGTCTCGCGGTTGGTCTTGCATTAAAAGACTCGCTACAAAACTTTGCATCTGGGGTCATGCTGATCATGTTTAAACCCTTCAAAGCCGGCGATTTTATTGAAGCGGCCGGCGTTACTGGTGTCGTTGAAAAGATCGCCATCTTCTCAACCATCATGCGCAGTGGGGACAATAAAGAAATTATCGTTCCAAATGGCTCTATCTACGGTGGCACTATCACAAACTTCTCAGCAAGGCCGACTCGCCGCGTCGATATGGTGTTTGGCATTGGCTATGGTGATGACATCAAAAAAGCTAAGGAAGTGTTAAGCCGCATCCTCGCAGAAGATGAGCGGATTTTAGAAGAGCCCGCGCCAGTAGTTGCCGTATCGGCACTTGCCGACAGCTCCGTTAACTTTGTTGTTCGCCCTTGGGTTAATTCAGCAGACTACTGGAATGTTTATTGGGACACTCATGAAAAGGTGAAACTGACTTTTGATGAAGAAGGTATCTCGATTCCTTTCCCACAAATGGACGTCCATCTCGATAAGCAGAGCTAACCAGACATGCGAGCCTGAGTAGCCCTCAGGCTCGCGTTTAGCAACCTTTAATCGGTCGCGAGCAACGAAAAATAAACCCCTGCCGGATCGCCCACTACTGCAATACGGCCGACATCTGGCATGTCGAATGCAGGCACACAAACTTGTCCTCCCAGGGCTTCAATCTGCGCCAAATCAGCATCGATATCGGCACTCGCAAAATAAGTCATCCAATGTGATGGCGTATCGCCCCACTCAGCCGTCATTTGAATAATACTGGCCACCGGTTTATTGTGCTGGCAAAAAATATATCGCTCACCCATGGCGTGTTTTTCAACTTGGATATCCCAGCCAAAGACACCCTGATAAAACTCTATCGCTTGCTCGCGCGACCGACTGGCAACCTCTTGCCAGCAAAATCGACCCGCTACCTGCTGAGCCACAGCTCCAAAATGCTCAAGGGGCTGCCACAAAGCAAACAGCGCACCTTCAGGATCTTTCACCATTGCCATTTTACCTGCGCTACCAACCGTCACCGGCCCCAGAACCACCGCCCCTCCTTTTGCGTCGACGGCTGCCAAGGTAATCTCAATATCGTCAACAGCGATATAGTTCAGCCATGTCGGTGTTACCTTTGCTGCGGTTAATGGCTCTGGAATTTGATATAACGCACCAAAGGTTGCCCCCGCGCAGTGCCAGGTGTAAAAATCAGAGGCCTCATCAGCGCGTTCGGCGCGCCAGTCCCAAACGCTAGGGTAAAACTCAATTGCCGCTTGAATG
>JABXHQ010000032.1 GCA_013373545.1 Gammaproteobacteria bacterium | reverse complement strand
GCGACAGCCCTTAAACGCTATGGTGAGTTTGGGTTGCTAAATGGTAATCGAGTGAAAGAACCGGCCGACTTCAAGCGTAAAATTAAAGCGCGTCTAAAGTGGCATCAAATGAAGCTAATACAATTGTTGGCTTTGCAGCCCTAAATACTATTAGTCGGATACCGCAAGCAATCCCCCACTCAATACCCTTAACGAGTGGACCCTAGACAGCATTTGCGAAACTTCCCACTCAGTAAAATCTAAGCTAGTATAAGCATGGTACCGGATTCAGGAGCGCACGGTCTTTATGGCAAACGAGAAGAGCACAACAAAACCAGTCGCGGCCAAGTCATTGCAGCAACTTGAAGCTGAATTCAATGAAAAGCTTCCAAGCTACATTGAAAAAGTACAAAATAGTTGGTCGCAACTCAGTTTTGTTAATTGGGACGTAAAGCTTGCAGGTTCCTTACAATATTATTGCCATAAGCTTGCAGGAAGCACCGGTACCTACGGTTACTCGAAATTAGCCGCAAATCTAAGACAGATAGAACACATTTTGGCCACGACTATTGCCACACCAGAGAATATTAAGTCAGAGCAACTTTCTGAACTCAACCAGAAAGTCGAAGCGCTAAGCGAAGCCTTGGCAATGAAAGAGCAAACCGCGCGTCTGACTGCATTCGATGGTGCAGCGGCACCGACAACTGCCCAAGATGCCTTAACCATTTGGATTATTGACGACGATGAAGAAACTGGGCAGTTCATTAAAGCCCTGCTGCAACAAACCGCGCACGACGCGCACTATTTCTCGTCAATTGACAGTGCGCTAAGTGTCGATGAGACCTTAAACCCCGATTTAATTTTTTTAGATATTGCATTTCCAGAAAGCCGCACTGCAGGAATAAAAGCGATCTCACGAGTTCGAAGCAAACTCAATTACCGCGTTCCAATCGTTATGATCTCATCGCGCAAAGATTTACAGATCCGCGCGCAAGCATTTAACAGTGGTTGCGATGGCTACCTGACCAAACCAATATTAATGAGTGATTTAACCGCCGCCATCAAAAAGTTTGGCATTAAAGATCATTACTATGATAAGCGGGTATTAATTATTGAAGACGATCGTTCTACCGCTCTGTTTTATCAGGCTCTGCTTAAAAAACATCATATTGCATCAAAGGTCATTCACGATCCTAAAGAAAGCATTTTTGCCATTACTAACTATCGACCGCATTTAATTATCCTCGATAATATTATGCCTAATTATTCGGGTTTAGAAATCGCCCGAATCATTAAACAGGACCCTAGCTTTTTTAACATACCAATCATATTTGTGAGCGGTGACAGTGACTTTACCCTACCCGATAAAACTTACTCGCTCGGCGCAAAAGGCTTTTTGTCAAAACCAGTGAATGAACAATCGCTGATCTCGACCGTTGAAGAAAATTTAAAACAGCAAGAGTTCATTACTAAGCAGCTACGCTCCAACTTGCTGAGTGGTAAAAGCATGCTGTACACCAACCATACTTTATGCTTTGAACATATGGAGGCACGCTTACGGCGCAATGAGACGGCCTACTCTGGCATATTAATGATAAATATTGTTAATGTAAGTGAACTTCGCTCGACTTACGGGTTTTCTCGCACAGCTTTAATGCAAGAAAAACTCGAAGAAGCCATTACAACCAACTTTAATGAATTTTATATTGGTTGCAACATGGGATTAAGTGGCGTGTTGTTGTTTTTAGAAAGTGATAACGAAAAGCGGCTCATTGAAAGTGCTCAAGCACTGCTCAAACGACTTGATGTAGAGCAACATTTGGATAGCAAAAATTTAAAGGATTTACGATTATCCTATTGCTTGACCAGCAGTCGCACCGAGGCCACATCATTTGATGCTTTGGTCGATAAAAGTGAATCGCTAGCGTTTAAAGCCCCCGAAAATAAGTTAGTTCACGCGAGCCTCTCAAGTGAGAATCAAGCTGCAACAGAAGGCGTGAGTCTTGATATCGATATTTCAACGCTCTTAGATAATAAAAAGCACTATCAGATTGCTTATCAGCCAATTTTATCAATGGAAGATCAAAATTATCTAATCGTCGACTCGTATATTCGACTGCAGGATGACTCGGGACGTCTGTATCAACCGCAGGACTTTTTTGCTGCTTTAGTAGCCAAAAACGACTTTATCAACCTCGACCGTTTCGTTTTAGAGTCTAGCGTTAAAACTCTTAAAAGCATTAACAATCAGTCAAATCGTGATGTCTTTTTGATTATTCGACTGTCCCCCCAAACGATTTGCAATCGAGATTCTCTGCTGTGGATGAGTAATACTTTGCAAACCTATCGCGTACATAACAAACGCAACTTAGTGATTTCCTTTACTGAGTCGGACATCGTTAAGCATTTGGATGAATTTCGTTATTACGCCGAGAAACTAAAAGTTCTTGGCTGCTTGATCTCTATCATAAACTTTGGCTCCACCAAACAATCTATAGCTATTGCTGAAGCCATCAAACCCGACTTTATCAAATTTAACGTATCATCGCTCACTTCTGGAAATCGAATCACTGCTTTTGATGAGCTGCTAAGCCAAGTGCGTAAAAGTTCCAGCGCCACACTGGTCGCGACACACGTAGAAACTGCGTCACAGCTAAGTCGCTTGTATCAACACGGACTGGTTAACTTCCAAGGACATTTCATCTGTGAACCGTCGCTCGCCATCGATCTCGAGCAACGACTTGAAATGCTCGAGCGCTAGGTGACGCTTAGCTATACCTAGGTCATTTGCTTAATCGGTTTCACCAACAACTGGAGTGATTTACTGGCTTTCAGTTGAGTGCCGTATTGACAGGTCACGGTAACCTTACAACTAGTATCGGCGGTCAAATAACGTACTCCCGACGCTTCTAAATTAATATGTTCGGTCGGCGTATCGTCAACAAGAATCGCGCAACGCACTAAGTTTGAATTATTAGCATACCAGCTGATCCGAACCGATTCGCCTTGATAAACCCAACGACTCGATAAATACGCATCAACACTTTGTGGCTGTTGTGCTGAATAGGTTAATCCGGCTATCCCAAGCAACACAAATAGTAAGCTCTTCAATATTGTTTCGGTACTACTGGCCATTGGCATCCTCAAGCAAAAATTATCACGGCTACAATTAAAAAGTTTCGATAACCAAGCCTAAACGGGCGCAGCGAAAAAGGTTATAGAAAAACGGACAGGTTGCATCAGAAACCGGTCATCCAACCGCATTCGTTCAAATTTCAGCCACTGATTGCGCCAATCCGGCACGCTGAGTGGCTAGCCATTGCACAAGTCAAATGAAACAACAAAGCGAATCAGCAAGAGCTCTTTCAAGACCAACATTTTGTTTTGTAGTGCATCATAAAAACCGACAGCTCAATCAATTGCCTTCGCTATCCTTTTGTTTTTACTGCTTAAAATAATTATCTCAATAAAGGGTTTGATTGCCAGTTTGACTCCTCTTTATGTTAGGCCCACTGGCTCAAGGTCGTACCAGTTAGACTCAATTCCATTGATTTGAGTCAATCCTTGAAGATTCAACCGTTAAAGGAAAAACCGCTATGTTACAACCAATACGAATAGCTTTATTACTGGTGACCTTTTTAGTTAGCGCAACGTCGGTCGCGGCAAAAATTTGTTTGCAGCTGCCTGACTACTCAAATGCAGAGTTTAGCTTTATCGACGATGTAAAAGTCACCAGTTTTGATAATGCACAAATTGCCGCCAACCTGTTTATTCCCAAACAAACCGCGCCGGCGAGTGGTTTTCCAACGATTATTTTTGTCAATAGTTGGGTACTCGACGAGCATCAATACATGTTACAAGCAAAGCAATTTGCCGCTAAAGGTTATCTTGTATTTAGCTACAGTGCGCGCGGTTGGGGCTGCTCCGACGGTCAAGTTAATGTCGCCGGAGACAACGACATCAGCGACTTGTCGATGATCATTGACTGGTTGTTAGCAAATACCGCTGCTGATCCGAACAATATTGGCATTAGCGGTATTTCGTATGGTTCTGGCATCAGCCTGCTCGGCTTGGCCAAAGAACCACGCATCAAAACCGCGGTTGCTATGAGCACTTGGGCGTCCCTTGCAGAGTCGCTCTATCAAAACGAAACTCCGCGATTATTCTGGGGCTTTTTATTGGTAGCTAGTGGATTCTTAACAGCCGACTTAGAACCCATTATTAATCAAAATTACCAAAACTTAATTTTCAACCGGGACATTCCACAAACATTAGAGTGGGCGCAACAACGTTCTGCCGATCAAGTAATAAATTTAATCAATGAACGTCAAGCTCCGGTCTATTTAGCGAATAATTTTGGCGACAATTTATTTCAACCAAATAATCTTATCGCTTTTTATCAACAGCTTTCCGGTCCGAAACGCCTCGACCTCAACCAAGGTACCCATGCCAGCGCCGAAGGCTTTGGTTTGATTGGCTTGAATAATTACACCTGGAACAACACTCATCGATGGTTTGATTATTGGCTTAAAGGCGTTGATAACGGCATTATGGATCAACCTGCCGTAACCATGGATGTTGCCAACGGCCAGCGAGTTTCGTTTGCTAACTGGCCAAGCAATAATACTGAGACACGCCGGTTCTATTTAACGCCGCGCTCCTTGTTAACTCATGGTGGATTAGACTTATCCCCACACCGCTCTTGGTGGCCAAAAACCAACCGCATTTATAGTGGTATTGATACGCTTGCTACGACTGGGATCCCTTTAGTATCCGAAGTTCTCGATGCGCACTTGAACCTCCCGGTTAAAACACCACTCGGCCTTATTGCTCGCAGCAATGGGATTGTTTTTCAAAGTGAACGACTTGCGACGCCATTAGCGATTCGCGGGATCCCAAAACTATCAATTAATTTGAGCAGTTATTCATCAAAGTGGCAGTTAAACGCTTATTTGTACGATGTCGATCGTTTTGGCGTTGGCACATTAATTACTCATGGGCCGATTACCCGTTATGCTGCGCCAACCCATCAACGTTTAACGGTTGATTGGAATTTGGTGGCAAGTGCTTACGATATTCCGGCGGGTCATAAGATTGCACTGGCGATAGACACCGCCGATGCGTTGTATGCGCCGCCAACATTACTGCCATATCAAGTGGACTTTAAGTTTGCTAATCAGTATCAATCGACGCTTGAGATAACTGTCGTAAATGACTGATTGAAAATGAATTGTCGCAACAGAAAACCGATTGGTTAATTCGAATAAATCGATGCGACTGTTCAACCCTACTCGCAGTGGTTTAGACTGGCAAAGACTTTCGTAAACGGCGCTGCTTAGCGCCGAGCTTTTCAATTTTAAACTACTAAGCTAAGGAACTTTTATGAAAACGATAGGTTATGCGGTACATGATGCAGAATCAAAATTAGTTCCCTTCCATTTCGAGCATCGAGCATTGCGAGCCAATGATGTGGCTATCGAAATTTTATATTCTGGGATCTGTCACTCGGATTTACATCAGGCTCACGACGACTGGGGTGGCAGCTTATATCCAATGGTACCGGGACATGAAATAGTGGGACGGGTGATTGAAACCGGCGCGGATGCGAAGCGCTACAAAGTGGGTGATATTGTGGCTGTGGGTTGCATGGTTGATAGTTGCCAAACCTGTGATCAATGTAATGCTGGCGAAGAACAGTTTTGCCGTGAAGGTATGACCCCCACTTACAACGGCAAAGACCGCCAAACCGGCGAGCTGACTTATGGCGGATATGCAAAGCATATCGTCGTACGTGAAGAGTTTGTGTTAAGCGTACCTGAGCAACTGGATATTACCAAAGCAGCACCCATTTTGTGTGCCGGGATCACCACCTTTTCACCGTTGAAGCACTACAAGGTTAGTAAGGGTACTCGAGTGGGTGTTGCAGGACTCGGAGGGCTTGGTCATATGGCTGCTAAACTTGCGCTTGCTATGGGAGCAGAGGTAACGCTTATTACCCACTCAGCAAATAAAGTCGATGCAGCGAAAAAATTGGGCGCGCAGCAAGTTGTCGTTAGCTCTGATGAAAACGCGATGCAAGAAGCGGCCGGAAGCTTAGACTTAATCATCAATACCATTCCAGTTAAACATGACGCTACGCCTTATCTTCCGCTGTTAGATGTGAACGGCACCATGGTCATGGTCGGGCAAATTGGCTTGCTGGATGAGCCTAACATTGCGCCGCTGATTTTAGGTCGACGTGGTATTGTCGGCTCGTTAATTGGTGGTATTGCCGAAACCCAAGAAGTACTCGATTTTTGTGCCCAACACGATATTCATCCTGAGTGTGAATTAATTAGTGTCGACCAAGTTAATCAAGCATTTGATCGCTTGGCAAAAGGCGAAGTATCGCATCGAATCGTTATTGATATGTCGAGCCTAACCGTTAACGATTAAAAGACTCACTCGTGAAAGCGGCGCACTTAGCGCCGCTTAATTTTATTAAGGCGTTCCGGTCGCTTGCGACTGCACCGAGTAACGCCACTTTTCAAGCGTAGTTAATCGATCTTGCAGTTTGTCATTTGAACTTTGTAATGCTTGTAGTTGACGCCCTAAATCACTGACACTTTTCGCACTCACTTGAGTCTTACTTGCAGCTTCCATTTGCGACTTTAAACTACTCAAACTACGTTGCGATAAATCGAGCTGCTCTTTTAGTATATCAATTTGTGCCGTATAAGCTTCAACCGACTTTTGATTATTGTTGGCCTTGGTGGTTAACTGATTCAACTCACTGGTTATTTTGCTCAACTGTTCTTTACTGGCGGTTTCTAATGCTTTAATTTCAGCCTGGTTGCGACGCCATGCCGATGCCCATAACTTATCCATCTGAGTCCAAAGTTCATCGGTTTTTGTGGCCAACTCTTTAACCTTAACTTGCAAAGCAACGGCTGATTGATCCATTTCTTCACCGGTTGCCGACAAACGCTGCTCAAGATCCGTAATACGTGACTGCGCCGCAGTTAATGACTGCTGCAGTTGATCAGCCGAGTACAGTAACCAGCCATTCAGTCCCAGCGCCGCAATGACACCAAGCGCTACCAACACACCGCCTTTACCCGCATTGCCGGTTCGCTCCGAGCGATCAGCTGATTCTGGGGAGCTGGTTGCACGCGGCCGCCGACCGCCTATATAGTCGTCTCGTTCAGGGATAATTTCAGGTAAAGGTTGCTTATCAGACACAATATTTCCGTCGCTGTTGAGTTAAATAGACTTAAGGTCATAAAGTTGGCATTTTATCTTAATGATGGATGAAAGCAACTAAGCCAGCGACATGCCGCTAAACGCGGCAAAACTTTCGGCATCACTGGCCAAGTTATTCACATTCCTATGCCGGTGTCACTTAGGCAACCAGTTTGCTAACAAGTTCCGAGACTGGCAAGCTCACCAAAGCCAGCGGCTATGCCAAACGGGTACCCTCACCTATCACCGCGTCGGTACAACTCGGATCGGGCACTGCCAACACCACATGGCCATTGCTATCGTGAAACCCGGTCACCAAACACTCCGACATAAATGGTCCTATTTGCTTGACCGGAAAGTTCACCACTGCGAGAACCTGCTTGCCAATTAAGTCGTTTAATGTGTAATGAGCGGTAATTTGAGCACTCGAGCGTTTAATCCCGACGGGCTGACCAAAGTCCAGCCACAGCTGATAGGCTGGCTTGTGCGCTTTTGGGAAAGGTTTCGCTTCGATGATAGTGCCAACTCGAAGTTCGACTTGCTCGAAATCTTGCCAAGATATTGTCGCCATTATGAGTTTTATCCAGTTTAAAATGAAGCTTTCGTTATACCGGAGCAACGGTTAAAGCTCAATATTCAAAGGCTATATAGATGGCAAGGGTAAAATAGCGCTCCAGAACTAGCTTTATACGAGAGCGTTAAGGTTTAGGTAACCGTGCTAAAAAATTTATCGATAGCATCTGCCAGCACGGCAATATTGATGGGTTTGGCAATATAGTGGTTCATTCCAGCATCGAAGCAGCGCTGTTGATCTTCCTCTAGAACATTCGCCGTCATTGCGACAATTGGAACTTGTTGATAGCCTTCTATTTTACGAATTAATTTCGTCGCTTCAATGCCGTCAAGAACCGGCATTTGCATATCCATAAAAATCAAATCGAAACGATCATCGTCAGAATTTTTTTGCTGACAAAATGCTACGGCCTCTTCTCCATGATTCGCAATTTCAATATGCTCAATACCAATTTTCCGCAACATCATTTCGGCAATTTTTTGATTAACACGATTGTCCTCAACTAACAGTACGGTTATATCGGGAATATTCTCTAACCCAGTAAAAGACTCTGTTTGCTCATCTTTTACCTGACTCTCAGTAAAACTTAAATCAAAGTAAAAACGTGAGCCTTTACCCTCCTCACTCTCTAGTTTAATTTCACCGCCCATCAGCTTAATTAACTTACTGGAAATCGTAAGTCCTAAGCCAGTACCACCAAAACGCCTGGTAATCGACGTGTCTGCTTGAGAGAATGCTTGAAACAACACTTGATGGGTCTCAGGCGCAATCCCAATTCCAGTATCGACCACTTCAAAGCGAAGTAGAAAGTTACGCTCTTGTTTGCTTAACACTTCAATGTTTAGCGCAACTGAACCTTCCTGAGTAAACTTAATGGCATTGCTGAGTAAATTAATCAACACTTGCTTTACTCGTGTTACATCGCCAACAATCGCATGCGGCAAAGTGCTAAAATCTTGATTATACTGAAACGATATCGATTTACTCTCTGCAAGTGGTCGAAACATAAAGCCCAGCTCTTTAACCACGTCGGGGATTACAAAGGGCTCTTGCTCTAAATTCACTTTTCCCGACTCCAATTTACTTAAATCTAGAATGTCATTTAATATGGTTAACAGGCTTTTTCCGGAAGAAGCGATAATGTCGAGCATTTCCTTCTGTTCTTTAGTTAGTTGAGTACCATCGAGGAGACTCACCATACCTAAAATTCCATTCATGGGCGTTCGAATTTCATGACTCATATTGGCTAAAAATTCAGATTTAATGCGCGTGATATTCTCAGCCTCTTCTTTCGCTTCGATTAAATCCTGATTCACTCGCTTAAATAAAGTGGCTGCATTAGCAAGCAGTCCAATTTCGTCAGAGCGGTTTTTTCCGGGTATCGTTCGGGTAAAATCGCCGGCGGAAAACGAATCAAATACTTCAGCGATCCCACGAACACTGCGACCAATACTAAAGTGATAAAAAAGTGCCAACAACAATATAACCGGCAATGCGATAGCCATGGAAACTAATAGAATTTTTTCGGTATCAGCGACATGTTGAATGCTGGCCGCTTTAATATTCTTGTAATTAAGCAGCGAACGTTGCCTTAGTTCATCAGCAAGCGTTGTAAACTCAAACGCTTCTCCGGCCATAACAACATTAACTAGCGACAAGTAGATGCGATTAGCTTGCACACTTTGCTCAAACAAACTGCGATATTGAGCTACTTGCGCTTGGATATCACTATAAAGTTGTTGTTGCTGTGGCGTTACATCTTGCTCTAAACTTTCCACCAGTACACTAATTTGGTCAAGACGCTCGTATACCGTTCGTTGCAATGAAAACTTGCGTGTTTTAAGAAACAGAAATGCATTTAAGCCAGCATCGCGCCACAATGACAATTGTTCTTGAACATTTATTAGCTGCGCAGTATCGCGTTTAACTTCTTGCTGCAGCTTTAAAAACGACTCAGTGCCTGTCGCATGAACATTGGTGAGGTCTTGATCGATTAACTTTTGTCGATAATGATAGCGATCTTTGAGGGTATCAATATTCTCGCCATAACGTTTAACAACTTCGCGCATTGAACGTAAATTGTCGAGGCTTTTTTCGTCAATTGTATTGTGTTCTATAGTGTCGAGTTGCTGATTAATAACACTGTAATTATTCTGCATATTATCAATAATTGAATTACTGCCAGACCGGCTGTAAGCTGAAGCACTGCGCTGCAAATCAATAATATTTTTGTTTACCTCTAGAATCGTTAAGGTATTGTTTGAAATTCGCTCCAGATCTGCAAGTGAAGTATCAATACCACGAACATTCGTTGTAATTAGCGAGAAAATAACCGCTAACAAAAATACAAAGGTCAGAAGGCCAAAGGCAATTTTGACTCCTATGGATAAGCGCATTCGTTTAATCATAAGCGTTCCGGCTGACCGCTAATTGGGGGTCGTTTTTGCATCATTTAGGAGTTTAAAAACGCATACCATCGATCAAGACTGTAATCGTAATTATCCATAACGGTGTTCCAAACAGCAATATTCGAAAAACGTTCGATATAACTACCGCCATCGCGCCGCTCACCAGGCTTAACCGAAACTTTACCATTCGTCCCCTGTAATGGTACGGACGCTTCTTGACCTTCGTACCAATAATTCCATTCCTGTTCAGACATTAATGGGCGCGACCGCTGTGGATTCGATATGTAGTAGCCTTGCCGTGCAATAAAAGCCCCAGGATAACCAGACAACCACCAGTTCATATAATCGTAGGCGGCATCTTTTACCGCACCATTGGTTTTTGATGATAAGCACATAACACCGTGCCAGGCGCGATAACCTTCTTTCGGGGAGGCATAAGTCACCGGCACCCCTTTACCTTTCGATGCCGACACGCCTGGTGAGAACATACTTTGAATGTGCGCTCGACCGCTGACCATAAAATCAACCGATTGCGGCACTGAAGTCCAAAAGCCGCTGAAGTGCCCCTCGCGCTTCTTAGCGGTCAGAATGGCAAATAATTGGTCGATCTCTGCAATCGTCATATTACCAATATCACCAAAACTCATCAGCCCTTGCCCAGATGCCGCTAACGCCGCATCAAAAATGCCAATGGTGGGCGCATTGACCAGAGCCACCTTACCTTTGTATTTTGGATCCAACAGCCAAGCCCAGCTTTCCGTGACATAGGGTTCGCCACGCTGAATAATATTGGTGTTGTAGCCAAATGAATCCACATTGTGCACATAGGGCATAAAACTAATGCGATTAGTTTCAGTGGTGCCTAATTGATTATTGGGTTGTACAAACAAGATTTTATTCGGCGAATCTCCGGCTCCCAGCTTTGCACTGGGCACAATTCGTCCTTTCTTGGTTAAATCATTAATTTCATCCCAATATTTTAATCGCTCGGTTTCAATCGGCTGGATTGCCCGCGCTTGCCATAAAATATTGATACTGTCGGACCACTGCTCATAAAGATCAAACGATGCTGGGTTGCTGGCGGCTTTCTGCAACACGGCGGCACTGCCTTTGGGCTCAAACACAATATTAAACCCGAGTTCTTTCATAGCTCGCTGGCGCAGCTCTTCTTGCAACGTTACGTGAGTGCCCATCACTCTTAAAGTTACCTTGCTGCGGCTGAATACATAAGGTGCAGCAGTTGCTGCAGCAACAACACTCGCTTTCTTTAAGAACGACCGGCGCGTTACCATTTAGAACCTCCAAACAAAGTAATCGATAAAGACTCTATACAATACTAGTCGTTAGTAGCTTAAATTCCAGCAACAACACTGACTTAAGAGGTGTTTGGCAATTAAATGGGGGGCGGATTAAATTAGTCTCAGTCGTTGCGGTCTTGCTGCTGTGAACGAGTGTCTTTGGGGGAATCTAATTCGCTGGCTTTAGCAATCGCTTCAGCGCGTCTAAGTGAACGTGATGAGAGTAGAAAAATAATTGCGGCAACCACAAAAATAACGACCTTGGCGACGGAGTTTTCACTGGCATAGGGAAAGCCCATTAGTAACACTAAAATGGCGGTTACCATGCCCATAAGCGCGAGGAGCTTACCTTTAGAGATAGTCATAATGGTTCTTCAGTACGTATATTTAACTATTACAATTCATATGGTTAATAGCATTATCTCTTGATTTCACTGGCGCAGCAACCCATCCGTTGGCGAACGCGGTTTCGAGTACTAAGAGATTAGGTCAGTTCTTTGCAATCTCGATATTGGGTTGCCATACTGTTATTAATAAAAAATACAACAGCAGGTAGTTATGCACCTATCTTCCGCTATGCGATTAACCTTAGCTTTTATGGGTCTTTTACTGATTTCTGAGCCAAAAGCTGAGACCGTCACCGTGGTTGATGCCAAAGGGCAGAAAGTCAGTGATGCAGTCATCGAACTTAACCGCCTAACTCAGTCGGCACCAAAAGCGGTTGATGCGAGAGACTCTGTGTTTATCATGGACCAATTGAACAAGCAGTTCGTCCCTGAGTTGTTAATCATCCCCCAAGGCGCTAAGGTCAATTTCCCCAATAGCGATAATATACGGCATCACGTCTACTCGTTTTCGAAAGCCAAGCCGTTTGAACTAAAACTCTATTCAGGTCAACCCAAAGCGCCGCTAACTTTTGAACAAGCCGGCGTTGTGGTTTTGGGCTGCAATATTCATGACTCAATGGTGGGCTACATTTACGTGGCGGCGAGCCGCAATGTGCAGCGAACCAACAGCGAGGGACAAGCTGAGCTGGACCTCAGCGCACTTACCCCCGATAGCAAATTGACCATATGGCATCCACTGGCGCAAAAAGGCGTACAGCATCTCGAACACTACTCAATCGCTACACTCAAACAGCAAGGTTTTCAAATTACTTTGTCTTTAACTGAGCCAAAACCCAGAAATACTTTTCAAGAGCTATTTGGAAATGAGCAATAGTCGTAGTCTGCGTTCCCAAATTACGGGTTTAAGTACGGCTGCGGTCATCTTCACCTCACTCACGCTCCTGGCTATCTTTTGGTGGTCTTACTCCAATTATAACTTTGCTCAATTAGAGCGTAAATTTACTACTTCGCAATCAGTTTTAACGGAGTATCTTGCTGCCAAAGAGCAGCTATTGACCACCGCTGCGCGGGTACTCACGGCTGACTTTGGTTTTAAACAAGCCGTCGCAAGTAATGATCAACAAACCATTGCCAGCGTACTTGAAAATCATGGCAGCCGAATTGATGCCGACTTAATGATCCTGTTCGATGAGCGTGGTCAGTTAATTTCGTCTAATAATGCAATGAATGATTTACAAGATCAGATTGCCAAACAAATTTCAGGAAAAGTCGAGCTTTCCTCTAATGCCCAGTTTGTGGTACTCAACGATGCCCTGTACGAGATCATTATGCTGCCAATTAAAGCTCCACATACGATTGGCTTTTGTATTATTGGTTTCGAGATCGATGACCAAGCGGTGTCCGAGCTAAACCAGTTAACCATGGTTGAGCTTAGTTTTTACGACGAGCAAAAACAATTGATTATAAGTTCAAATAAATATTCCGCGGTCAATACAGTCGAGTTTACTATCGATAGCATTTCGCCCCTGTCGCTATTTATCAAACGTCCCATTGCCGTTCATAAGCAAAATTTCTTTGAGCAAAGCCAACGACTCTACGTTTCAACTTCAATTGCTATGCAACCAATTTATCAAGAGTTTGATCAACTGGCACTTGGTGTACTTTTACTCGCGCTTTTCATTATATTACTAGGCGGATTGACCAGTCGCTGGTATTCAACCACGTTAACCACTCCGCTTAAACAATTGGTAACGTTAAGCCAACAATTTGCTAAAGGCAATTACCAAGCCCCGAAAAAATCAACAAGTATCAACCGAGAAGTCGAGCTGCTAACGTCTTCAGTTATTAACATGGGAGCCGCGATTCAAAATCGCGAACAAGAAATACGTTTTCAAGCGCGTCATGACCACCTAACCAAACTGTATAATCGACAAACGGTCATTGAAGAGCTCAACCGACGCTTAGCGGAACAATCAAGTCTAATTGTCATAGCTTTAAATATTCGCGGCTTCCGCCGCATTAATGATGTACTCGGTGCCAGTATTGGCGACAATCTATTGATTGCGGTGAAGAACCAACTCAGTACCTATGCAGTAGCGATTCAGTCGCAATAT